>DAOWDZ010000054.1 GCA_030638765.1 Desulfocapsa sp. | reverse complement strand
CGGTGTTTTCCCTTCCTGTTTTAAATCCTCAAATAGCTATTAGAATTTTTCAAGAGAATCGACCTAGTCAAATTAACTATTTTGAGTTGATATGGGGAAAATAGGTATATTTACTAGTGTAATTGATTGTTCGAAATGGTAAGTATGTGCATTCCATTTGGTAATCAAGCTAAGTGGAGTTAAAAAGTTACGGAAAGAAAAATTTATTATGTTGGAGGAGTAAAATATTATGAAAAAATTAAGCTTACTATTGACTTTGGTTGTATTGTCGTTACTGAGTCAGCCCGTATTCGCAACAACCCTTTCGATTGAGTTTACAGGAGTGGATATTGTTTATGAAGGTGGTGAGATTACTGCTTCAGCGGATCCTTTGGCTTCGATGGACTTTTTTATTGATGGTGTTCTAGACAACAGCATGAGTACGTTAGCTGGAGATACTTTACTGCTCGATCTTTTTTTTGGGGCACCTTTGTTTATTACCACGGAGGGTGAGTATAGTCTGAGTGGAGGGGATTTTGACCTTACTATGAATACTGGTGGGCTTTCTCTTACTACCACTGAGGCATTTATGGATTATAATCAAATTGCGGGTACTGCTGACTTTATTTTTGTTGGGGCAGCGGCAAGCATAGATAGTCAGGCATTGCCTTTCGGATTGGTAATTGACGATCCCGTTTCGGTTAGTCTGTCAACACAGATAAATAGCTTTGTGACTGATGTTAATGGGATAGTCTCTTTTGATGCTTCAGGCACTGGTGAGGTTACCGGTACTGCTCCTGTTCCAGAACCCGCAACCATGCTTCTTTTTGGAGTGGGCTTAGTCGGTCTTGCAGGATCTAGAATTGGAAAAAAGAAATAAAAATATTTATATTAAATATTTGATGTTTTAGAAAAGCAGAATCATTAACTTGATTCTGCTTTTTTTTATGTTTCCATACTCTTTATTTGGTAGTAGGAGAACAGCACATTTTAATTCCAGGCTAGTTGACTGCGAATATACCAATATTTAGATGCTGGTTCTACAAGGTTTAGTAAGTTCTCTACCAGTGTGTCATTCCATGAGACCTGTAATGCCAGGAGATTAGATTGCAGATGTTCAACTGAGGCAGCACCGCTTAAAACCACATCTGCAAATGGTTGATTAATAACCGCAGCAAGTGCAAGGGCATCCACCGTTGTGTTCTGTTCTTTTGCCACTTTTTGTAGCAGATTCATCTGAGTTTGAAAGTCAGCAGCACTATTTCGTGTGGTAAGCCGTCCATTAGCGAGCCCTTCCTTGATTATAACTCTCAGCCCTTCGTCATGGGCTATTTGAAGAGCCGGAGCCACTGATTGCTCCAGGATATTCCAACTTGCCTGTACTGCAGAAAAGAGCAGGACACCATCGAACTCAATTTCAAGTGCTTGTTCTATTGTTTCTAACTGGTTGGGGCCAGTTACAGAGAATCCAATAGCGAGGCCGTCATTTCGTAAACGGGCCAGCTCCGTAAGTACTGCGGTATTTGTTAACACGCCGCTATCAAGTGTGGTTGAATGAATTTGATACAGATCAAGCTGTTCATCTAATAGTTCACGGCTTTCAAGTATCTGCCGTTGTAAAACATCGAGCGAATGATCTTTGACCTCATGTCTGAGTCCCTTTTCAACATTGACCTGCCAGTTAGCCGTATAGGTGTATCCCCACTTGGAGGCGATGGTGACTTTTTGGGGAGATATTTCACGTTTTGCAAGCCAGGACTGTAAAAAAAATTCTGACTTACCGTAGGATCTGGCTGCGTCAAAATAGCGGATACCTGCTTCCCAGGCCGCATCTAAAACATCATGTGCCCTGGCTTCCATCACTGCAACATCATGATCATTGCCGAGATCATCGCCATGGCCAATAGTAATGTACCCGGGGCGTCCCAATGCAGCGAGGCCAAGTCCCATGGTTGTGACTGATACCGCACTGCTTTCCAGTTTTTGTATGTTCATTGTATTAGGGTCCGTAAAAAGAGAAAATATCTATTTCTTTCTGTACTATCCATATTTGTTCTGATAATTTTAGAAAATGTGTTTTGTTACGCAGAGTTTTGAAATCCTGTCAGGTAGCATTTTGGCTACAATGATTTAAAAAGACGTATATACTGAAAAAATGGACTTACTCAAACCATTCAAGAAATCTTCTACTATTGTCGGGTTTCTGGCAGATCTTGACTTTCTCTTTTTGAAGTTACCCATGATATTGGTGAGAAAAGGTATGATAAAATCGTACCTTGATGCTCATGAGATCACCAGACTTCATCTGGGAGCAGGGCAAAGTAAAAACAAAGATTGGCTTTTAACCGATATCAAGGCACCGCCCTTCAGGGGATTGACGTATCTTAATGCTGCAAAAAACTTTCCTTTTCAAGATAACACTTTTGATTATATTTTCAGTGAACATATGATTGAGCATATTAATAGAGAGCAGGGGGCAGATATGCTGAAAGAGTGTTACCGGGTTTTAAAACCTGGAGGTGTGTTACGAGTGGCCACACCAGATCTGGATGCTTTCTTAGGACTGACGATAGAAAATCCTGATGAAGATCAACTGTATTATATTAAGTGGATCAGTGAAAAATTTTTACCATCAGATCATAATTATCGACCAAAACTTGTCATTAACAATGCTTTTTATAATTGGGGACATCGTTATATATATGATGAAAATACCCTTCGGAAAGCATTGCAGGAAGCTGGTTTTGGGGAGATCAGGCATTGTGAAATAGGAAAATCAGAACACTCCTGTTTAGAAAATATTGAGTCTCATGGTACAAATATAGATGAACGGAGAGTCAATATTTTTGAAACCATGGTTCTGGAAGGAAGCAAGGCTTCAGAAGAAGAACTCCAGCTGCTATAAAGAGTATCGCTTCATTGAAGCTTCTCTTTTTAAATCAACTTTCAAACGTGATTAATTATAAAAATAAGGAACTATAAAAATGAGTTTTGATTCTACAGGAGTGAGTATCACTGTGCTTTTACCAGCCGGAAGATTACCACTCGATATAATGAAAACCACCCAGGAGCTGGCAACAAAACATGGTTTTGGCATATACTGTTCTTTAACTCAGAATATACGCCTAATCAATGTTCCCGAAGCTGTTGTCGAGCAGGTAAAGAGTGAACTCGCTGCGATTGGTGCTGACTTTAAAGGCCCGGGTAAATTCCCCCTACCTCGGATTTGTATCGGGAAACCCCATTGTAATCTTGGCGTTGTGGACACTGAAAAATTGAGTGATGCCATCCTTGAACGTTTTAGCGACCGTAAAAAGACCAAGGCAAAATTTAAAATAGCAATTGCCGGATGTACCGTTGGCTGTCCCTGGACTAAAAATACGGATATCTCCATTATGGCCAGTCGTGCCGGCTATACTGTGTATGCCGGAGGTAAAGGCGGGCCGATACCAAGAACTGCCGTTAGAATCAAAACAAAGGCTACGGAAAAAGAAGTGCTGGAAATTGTACAGGCTCTGGTTGATTTTCATGATTTAAAAACCAAAACAAAGCAGCGAATGTATAAACTGATTGATGATCCTGAATTTCCTTTTCCCACAGTTTAGGAGCTGATACAACTGAGTTTCTTATTCTATTTTATCCGAATGAGTGGATAGACTTTTACGGTAAGGGATTTTTTACTTACCCTTGAAAACTATTGCACTGTTCCTTTCATACTCTCAATAATTTTTTGTAATGCGGCCCTGTCAAAAATGAAGGTGTTGGCACAAAAGTCACATCGAACCGTCACTCCATCAGGTTTTTCTTCTTGTAGACTGGTTAGTTCATTTTCGTCGAGTGTGAATAGAGCCTGTTTCATCTTCTGTTCACTACAGGAACATTGATAATGAAGAGCCTGTGTAAGAAGGGTGCGATGGGGAATATTACCAAAAAGAGTTTCTAAAATATCATCGGGTGTTTTGCCCTGTTGAATCAAATTTGTAACTGACCCAAGTTTCTGCATAGTAGCTTCAAGGCTGGTGATAAGATCCTCGTTGGCCGGGGGCAGCGATTGTACCAGGAAGCCTCCGGCACTCACTATTGTACCACTATTATCAACCTTAACACCGACACTGATAGCAGATGGCACCTGTTCGGACTCAGTCAGATAAAAAGCTACATCTTCACCGATTTCACTGGTGTAAAGCTGTACTGTCCCCTCATAATTTCGTTTTGCACCAATATCTTTTGTAACAGTGAGAAAACCGGCTTTTCCCAGGCCTGTTGCTACGTCAATAATGCCATTCTTTAAAGGCACATCGGCATGGGGATTTGACACATAGCCACGAACTTCACCGGTACAAAAACCTTCTGTGATGATATTACCCAAAGGACCATTGCCCTCAAACTTCATCATCACCCGCTGGTCATCCTTTAAGAGCGCCGCCAAAAGGAGATTTGCAGTAAGGGCACGTCCTAATGCTACTGCAGCAGTTGGTCCAGTGTCGTGACGCCGACATGCTTCTGCCACTAAATCAGTGGTGACACAGGCAAGACCAAAAAATCTGCCATCTGTTGAAATAACTCGCTGTAAATGATCTGTCATTTTTCTCTATTTAGATTTTATGTGTACACAGGTATATTGAACCTCAAGGTTGATATCTCATTACCAGAGAGATGTGAACTTTACTAGAGTGGAAAATCGATTTTTATAAAATTATCCAGTTTAAAACGGTTCAAGTTTAGATCATTGCACCTTTAGGAGTCAGTTATGGCAGCTACCTATTCTTTCCATTCACCGGTAAAAGCATACGTTGGTGAAGATTTCGATACGCTTTTGTTGTCACTGGCAGGAGATGCCAGCAATATTTCTGTCGTCTAGTTCTCACCTTGTTATGATAACCTATCAAGCAGGATATCAACCATTTCAGCAAAGCCATAACCACCTTTTCCCTGTGTCACCCAGGTTGGATTGTGTTGGAGTTCATCACCAAACTGAAGAACATTGGCCACGCCAATGCTATTGGGAAAAAAGGCGAACATTGGACTGTCATTGGGAGAGTCACCGCAGAAAATAATGTTTTCTTTTTGGCCTTTCAGGTCAAGTTGAAATAATTCCTGAAACAGTTTTTTTGTCATTGTCAGTTTATCATAATTGCCAAACCAGCCATTAACATGAATCGAACTTATTTTTGCAACGGCTCCAGCCGACTCAAAGATTGAGACTATCTTATTTACTGCTGTCATAGGCAATGGCTCCACATCTTCACAAAAATCTATGGCAAGATCGGCTTCGCGATAGGGCTGGTCAACCGATATCCTACATCCGGGAACATCCTCTAAAATCTTTTTTTCCAATTCGAGGAGTTTTGAACCATCTTTCTTTCGCTGCTTTTTGCTACGCCAGTAACGGCGAATCATTTTACGACTTTTTTGATCATAATAGAAATAAAAGGCACCATTCTCTCCCACAAGCCCGTCGACGGGCCACATTCTTGCTATGTGGTCGCACCAGCCAGCAGGCCTTCCGGTGATTGGTATGACTTTGATGTTGGCTTGTTGTAAGCGCTCCATGGCAGTGTATGCAATTGCAGGTAATTTACCGTTAATTGTCAGGGTATCATCAATGTCAGTGAGAACAAATTGGATCTGTTTTTTGTTTACAGTCTTGAAAGTATGGAATGGTTTCATTATTAAATCTGGATGGTTGTGGTTGTCTGCCATTGTTTTAAAAAGTTATTGTGGAAAGAATAGACTGAACAGCCTTATCACTTCTAGATGTGTATTTTAAATGTCTATTCCTTACTATTTACTCCGATACGAACCACTTAACAATAACTCTCTGCCGGGTTGAAATATGTCTGTTTCTCGTTACCATTATGGTTTTTGTGCTATGATATCAGTTTTTATGTATAGGAGTCGTCTGATGATAAATTGCTGCATTTGAGGAATAATGTGAAATATACTATAGAGTCAATTGGTTTGATCCACTCCTGTTACACGGAGAAATTTGGTATCCCGAGGCAGCCTGGGTTGGTTAAAAGTGCCACGGGTTCCATCGAATTACTACCGCCCTGTGATCGTGAGGAGATGTATCGAGAGCTTGACTCATTTTCTCATATATGGATACAGTTTATTTTTCATGAAGCCATCAATGATGGCTGGCGTCCAACCGTTCGGCCACCGTGGCTAGGAGGGCAGAAGCGAGTGGGACTCTATGCCAGCAGAACTCCACACAGGCGGAATTTTCTAGGACTTTCCGTTGTACGCTATGGCGGATTGCGTAAAGAAAAAAATAAATTGTTTCTCGATATCAGTGAACTTGACCTTTTACATGGAACACCAGTTGTTGATATTAAGCCATACGTTCCCTACAGCGATGCACTACCCGATGCGTCCAGTGGATTTGTTCAGTTTTCTGAAAAGAAGGTGAGCGTGAGGATGACTTCTGAAGCAGAAGCCTGTTGTGCTCAATATGAAAAAGAGACGAACAGGGGTTTAAGACAACTTATTTACGAAGTTTTAGAGCAGGACCCACGTCCTGCAAGTCAGCGGGGTCGTAAGAGAGAGTATGGGATGCTTCTTTGGGGTAT
>DAOWDZ010000134.1 GCA_030638765.1 Desulfocapsa sp. | reverse complement strand
TCCTTCAGTGACAGGTACAGAAAACTTACTTATGGCTGCTGCTCTTGCTCAGGGGACAACTATAATTAAGAATGCTGCCCGTGAACCTGAAATTGGTAATCTTATAGATATGCTCGTGAGTATGGGGGCTGACATTGAAGGCAAAGACAGTGAATTGTTAACCATTCAAGGTGTTGAAAAACTTCATGCTGCTGAAAATACAATTATTCCCGATCGTATTGAAGCAGGAACCTATGCCATTGCTGTTGCAGCAGCCGGTGGAGATGCAGTTATACATCATTGTAATCCCAGTCATTTACCCTCCCTTGTGGAAAAAATAAGGCTTGCAGGGATCGGGGTGGAATTGGGTGAAGACTCTATTCGTGTTATTGCCCCTGTTGGAAAAACTCTTATTCAGCCAGTGAACATTACCACCATGCCATACCCTGGATATCCAACTGATCTCCAGGCCCAATTTATGACATTAATGGCGTGTGGTCATGGGCTCAGCGTTATTCATGAAACCATCTTTGAAAACCGCTTCATGCATGTTGCAGAGCTGCAGCGCATGGGTGCTGATATCCATATTGATGGCAGGGTAGCCATGGTTAAAGGGCTTGAGGGCGCGAATTTAACTGGCGCACAGGTGATGGCTACAGATCTTAGAGCCAGTTCGTCCTTGGTTATAGCAGGGCTTTCAGCAAAGGGACGTACAGAAATTTCAAGGATATATCATTTGGAACGCGGTTATGAAGATATGGTTGGGAAACTCACTGGTCTTGGGGCAACGGTCTGGAAAGAAGATGAGTAACCTATAGTATATCTGCAAGGATATTTTTTCAAAGTCCCCTTAATCAGTGGCTTATGCTGGAAGAGGAAATGAAATTGTAAATTGAGCTCCACCCAATAAGGATGATTTGCCCACCATTATAGCACCATGATGCTCTTCTACCATCTGTTTAACAATGGAAAGTCCTAATCCCGTGCCATCGAGCCGTCGTGTGTAAAAAGGTTCAAATATTTTACTCTCTTTACCCGGTATTATCCCAGTACCGTTGTCTTCCACTGTTAGTTCAACTATATCAACTTCGTCATCACCTGTAATCTCTGTGGCTGTTATTACAATTTTCCCCTCTTCTTCAGGGGTAAATGCCATGGCATTTTGGAGGAGATGGCTGAGGATGGTAAAAAGTTGGTACTGATCAGCCCATATATCCACAATTTCATCTGTTACAATTTCAAGTGTGCAGTTTTTTGGCCATGATGCACCAACTTGAGCTACCTCAACAACTTCATCCAGGCAGCGCTTCAGTGAAAACCAGTCATATGAAGCATGTTCTGGCCTTGCAAATTTTAAGAAATCAGAGACTGTGTTTGAGAGCCTGTTTGACTCTCTCAGGATAATATTGATAAGCTCCTTATTGGCCTGATGTTGTGGAGAGGAATTTAAGTTGATTTCATTCGAAAGTATTTGGGCCGATCCTGAGATTGCGGTGAGGGGATTTCTGAAATCGTGGGCAATTCCTGCACTAATTCTACCTATTGCCGCAAGTTTTTCGGCCTGCCGCATCTTTTTTTCCAACCGTTCAATTTCACCAATATCCTGGATAGTAATCACCCGGCGATTGACATATGGGGGGGCGTTGTCGGAGGACTCGCTGCTCTTTTTGTTTGAGCGTTGCAGCTTTGCGTATGAATATCCTATTCGGGTTTGTCCACCATCTTTTCTGTGAATCTCAGCGGAGTGACGTAAGCCTTTTTCTGTAAAGCTAACATTTGGAAAAATAGAATGAAACTCTTTGTCGAGCAAATCTTCCAGCGGGTGTCCTGTGATTTGTGCTGCTGCATTATTTACTGAAGTGATGTTGTTCTTATCATCCGTTGTGATAATTCCTGTGCTGATATCATCAAAGATTTGTTTATAGAGCAGGCTGAGTCTGTCAAAGTCACGAACTGAATCGGAAAGGGCCGCTTCTGTTTTACGAAGTCTTCTGGCAAAAAGACTGCTGAGTGTGGCAGCAAGAAAGAAAGTAAGGCCATAAACTGCGAAGAGATTGAGAATAGCCTGTTCACTCTGTCCATTATTGTAAAAAGGAATGTGGAGAAAATCTGGGAATATTTTGTAATGTTCAAGAGCCAGTACACTTGCATATTGCAGTGTGGCACTGCCAGCGGCAATAAGACCACCAAGTCGAGGTAAGATGAGACCGCCGGCAATGATCGGAAAAAAATAAACGGGTGAAAAGATAGAGCCTGAGCCACCAGTGTAATAGATTAGAAGTGAAACAAAAAATGTATCCAGTAAAACCTGATTAATTCCAAAATTGCTTAGGTTCAGGTCATATTTGAGAAGAACAATTCCAGATGTGATGGATGCTGTATATACAAACAGCATGAAAAAAAACAACAGTATGGGGGGGAGGATCAGGATGTCAAACTGGCCTGACTGAAGCAATGATCTTAGACTAAGACCTAGGGTGTAGATTACAACGCTAAGTAAGAGCATCCAGAGGAGCTGATTGACCATGAGTCCATGGATAGTACCCCGACCGGGTATTGATGCGTCTTCGATTGGAGATGTTGTCATTGCACTATTATCCGATATCGTATTTCTTTACTTTATAGCGAAGAGATCTGAAGCTGATACGAAGAAGTTCAGCAGCTTTCATTTTTGAATTACCGCTTTTTTTGAGAGCAGTGGCAAGAAAAATCTTTTCAGTTTCTGCCATTACTTCATCAAGTCCGCGACTGAAGAGTTCTTCTTCTGAGGAAACCACCTGAAAAGGAGATGTGTCAAGATAGTTGTCTTTATTAGCGGCACTACGGAATGAGGAGAGAGTGAGGCTTTCGGGTAATATTATATTTGATGATTCAAGGGCAACGCCACGTTCTATGATATTTTCAAGTTCGCGGACGTTTCCAGGGAAATCATATTTCATTAATACTTCCATGGCATAGGAGGATATCTCCTGTACTTCTTTGCAAAAGAGTGTGGAGTATTTTTTGAGAAAATAATTTACAAGTAGTGGTACATCACCTTTACGTTCACGCAGAGGAGGAACCCGAAGCGGTACAACGGCCAGTCGGTAAAAAAGGTCTTCCCTGAAGCGTCCCGCCATAATTTCTTCTTCAAGTATTTTATTGGTAGCCGCAATAATACGGACATTGACATCCTCTATCCGGGTACTTCCAACTGGTTTGACTTCACGTTCCTGAAGAACTCTGAGCAATTTCGTCTGGATAATGGGAGTGAGCTCTCCAATTTCATCAAGAAATGCTGTTCCATTATGAGCTAGTTGAAATAATCCTTTTTTGTCGGAAATTGCACCTGTAAACGACCCTTTGATATGTCCAAAAAGTTCACTTTCCATCAGCTCTTCAGGAATGGCACTACAAGTGATGGGGATGAAATTATGATCAGCCACCTTTGAATGGCGATGAATTGCCTGTGCAACAAGTTCTTTTCCTGTACCGGATTCCCCATAAATGAGAACATTTGCAGGGGTTATCGCAATGCGTTGAATTATCTCAAAAATCTTTATCATTTCATGGCTTTCACCTATTATTTCAGGGAATTCCGCGGAAATGGATTGAGTTTTTCCATTCAAATGTTTTTTGGATGTTGCTGAAATGACAACGGATTTAATCTCATCGACATTGAAGGGCTTACTGACATAGTCAAATGCGCCATTTTTCATTGCGAAAACGGCATCATCGGGTGAGGCAAAGGCTGTGATTATAACAACCGGGAGAGTTGGCGAGTGTTCTTTTATTGCGTTAAGAAGTTCAAGACCACTCATTCCTGTCATCTGGATATCTGTGATAACAAGGTCGAATGCTTTTTCTTTAATGTACTCAAGTGCCTGGTTACCATCTGAAGCGGTGTCAACCTTGTAGCCTTCTTTATTGAGAAGGATTTTAAGGAAGTCCCGCATACTGCGTTCATCATCAACGATGAGGATAGAAATCATAGTGTCTTAACTGTATTTTTTACTTTCATATCTTTAACCTACCGTATTAGTCGGAACTTTTCCATTCCTTATGTAAATACAAGGATTCAAGCACTGATGAGCTGCTCTTTTTTTCGTTTGGTGAGGCGCTTGATGGCATATTCTCTTGAAGAGGCAGCAGATCGAGATGGGTATCGTTCAGAAAAGACTACACTGACCGGCCGGCGTCCCCGGGTATATTTAGCGCCTTTTGGTGAGTTGTTATGTTCCTGCAAACGTTGTTCTATGTTTGTTGTAATACCGGTATAGAGTGAATTGTCATTGCAGCGTAAAATATAAACGAACCAGGAAAATGAATTGGTAGACAATCTGTTACCCCATATAAAAAAAGGCTCTCGGTATCATGTAAAAGATACCGAGAGCCTGAAGTACGTGAAATCACCTGCTATCATTACTGTTTTTAATTGAATCATTGTCTCTCTCAGTGATTAAAATGTTTACATTAATTCCTTTATCTATATTCGATAAAGTGAACCATAATTCATTGACATAAGTCAATGAGATTTTCCTCAAGTGAATGATATTCTGAATATTAGTGTGTGTTTATGGATCTTGTAGTGAATATCCAGATATCAATCCCTTGTCAGATTCGATGAATTACGGTATGAAGAGGCATGCGAAATATTCAGATTTCCAGGAGGATACGATGAGTGAACAAATTGGTGGAGAAGAGCCCATAGCCATTGGTGGTGGACAGTCATTTGAATCACAGACTCTGACTGATCATCTACGTGAACTTCGTTCCTGTCTTATAAAATCATTAGTTGTTGTAATTGTCGGTTTTGCTGCCTCCTATGCTTTTATTAAGCCCATTGGAACCTGGTTTTTTAAACCTCTTTTAGAAGTGCTTCCTGAAAGTAGTTCACTTATTTTCACTTCGTACCAGGAAGGGTTTTTTTTTATCTAAAGCTCGCGCTTGTCTGTGGTTTGCTTCTTGCCAGTCCAGTAGTTTTTCATCAAATATGGCGGTTTATTGCTCCCGGTCTGTATAAACACGAAAAACGTGTAATTATTCCCTTTACCTTTCTTTCCACCATTTGTTTTATTGGTGGTGCCGCTTTCGGTTATTTTGTGGTTTTTCCGCCGGCCTTTAAGTTCCTGGTTGGCTATTCCAATGAATATCTTGCTTCAATGCCAGCTGTGAGTGAATATTTCTCACTTGCTCTGCGTCTGCTTATTGCATTCGGAGTGATTTTTGAGATGCCTATTTTCATGGTGTTTCTTGCAAAAATCGGCGTAGTAACGGTGCCTTTCCTCAGGAAAAATCGTAAGTATGCAATCCTTATAAATTTTATCATTGCAGCTATTTTAACGCCAACTCCAGATGTTGTTAACCAGATGATGATGGGAATTCCTTTGCTGATTTTGTACGAAATTAGTGTGGTGGCAGTCTATTTTTTCGGAAAAAAGACTTTTGTTGGTTTCAATGAAGAGGATTTGGAGGAAGAGGAAAATGAACTGCTGGAAAATAAAGAATAGCAGAGTTCGTCTCATCTGGATTTTCGTCCCTTGATACGGTATAAAGAGTCATCGATAATTTTGTATGGAAATATTTTATGCTGCCAATGCATTTGAAATACGGAGGGTATTATGAGTAACAACGCTGAATACGCAAAACTTCTTGAGATTGGTCGTCCGCCTAATATTAAAAAACTTTTTCCAAATTCCAAAGCACTGCTTGTGAGTGGGAAAGTCATTGATCGTGCCATGATAGCAAAGGGTGGTGCAATGACTATTGCCGCAAATGCTCGTTCAACTTTTGTTGTCCGAGGTGTCTTGCAGGCAGCACAACGTGCAAATAGTGCAATTATTATAGAAATTGCCCGTTCCGAAGGTGGGACGAATGCTTATTGTCCCGTGAGTCTCTGGAATATGGCAACCTTCGTTGACAGTATTTGCAATGAGTTGAACATTACGATTCCCGTTGCAATTCATGCCGATCATTTTGGCATTAAGCAGGAAAGTGATATGGAGCTGGCTAAAATTGAAGTTCCATCCATTTTCGATGCTGGAATCACATCCATTGCAGTTGATGCTTCCCATATGCTTGATGATAAAAATCTGCTTGCAAACATTGAACTCAACAGTTGTATTCCTGACTGGGCTGGTCTTGAAACAGAGGTTGGCGAGATAAAGGGAGAACAAGGATTGTCAACCGTTGATGATGCATCATTTCTTA
>DAOWDZ010000112.1 GCA_030638765.1 Desulfocapsa sp. | reverse complement strand
GTCAGTAAGTGAGCTTGCCGGACAGTATATGGTAGCAATCGGAATGGTAAAACCACTGCATACCCTGGTTGATTACTACACCCATATCAAAGGTATCGAGTATTTACTCTGTGTAGCGTTCTTTGTTGCCTTCCCAGTCTTCTTTAAATTTGTAAACAAAGCTCCTGCAAAGGTTGCTGCGGTGAGCAATAAGTAGTAACAAAATTAGGATTTAAGCGTTCTTCTCCTGCCTCAAGTTCTGTGTATAATTTCACAGAACTTGAGGTTTTTTTGTGTTTGAGTGGTAACAAGATGTTGGAGTGTTGTTCGATAGTGTCATAGCAATTATTGTGGAAATAGAAATTGTAATCTGATACAAATGGGTATGCCTTTGAGAACACTCATTTCATACCTCTCTGTACAGAAGGACGTTGACACGAGGAAGCTGTTGTTAACTTTTCTGTTTTGTCTTTTTCATCTGTTGTATGCTCCCGTTTTGGCAATGGCCTTAGAGTTAGAAGAAATTGTAGTAATAGTCAATGCTCAGGAGAGAGAAGGTGTTGCGTTGGCAAAGTTCTATATGAAAGAGAGAAATATACCTGAGAAAAATCTCCTTGTTATACAGACAGCGGCTAAGGAGGAAATAGAACGTTTATTTTATAATGATGAAATTGCTGACCCTGTTCGCAATTTTCTAAATGATAAGCCGCAAATAACGTGCTTGTTAGTATTCTACGGAGTCCCGCTGCGTGTAAAAGCGCCACTTTTGCAGTCAGAACAGGAAAATCTGGTAAAAAAAGACGGAAATAGACAACAGGATGATTCGGTTGCCTCGGTGGATTCAGAACTGAGTATAGTACGAATAGAGAATCCTCCCGTTAAAGGCTGGATTGCAAATCCCTGGTTTCTTCAGTTTCAAAAACAAAAAGTTCCCTATGAGAAAGGTCAGGTTCTTATGGTGGCAAGGCTGGACGGGCCGGATGCCGCCACCGTAAAACGGATAATTGATGATAGTCTGGCTGTTGAAAAAAAAGGGCTTACAGGAACTGCCTATTTCGATGCCCGTTGGCCAAAACCTGCGAGTGGGAAGGTTTTGAAAGGATACAACCTGTATGATAATGCCATCCATCTGGCTGCTGAAGCTGTGGGTGAAGTACTTCCTGTTGTGTTGAATGAAGAGGAAGCTTTGTTTCAGGAAGGAGAAGGTATTGATGCCGCACTGTATTGCGGTTGGTACAGTGTCGGGAAATATAAAGATGCCTTTGACTGGCAACAGGGAGCGGTTGCGTATCATATTGCAAGTGCAGAATGTACAACCCTTAAGAGGAAGGGTAGTCAGGTTTGGTGCAAACGTCTTCTTGAAGATGGCGTGGCAGCAACAATCGGGCCTGTGGGTGAACCATATGTTCAGGCTTTTCCATTTCCTCAGTTATTCTTTTCTCTTCTGCTTGATGGTGATTTTACATTACTGGAATCCTATTATTTGAGTTTGCCCTTTGTTTCCTGGAAAATGGTATTGATTGGAGATCCACTCTATCAGCCCTTCAGGCAACGTGGAGTGTTACACTGAGAATTATGCCTGATTATATTGAAAAGAAATGTCCAGAGTGTGGCCAGCAGTTACGTTTCCCAAAGAATGTTGGTGGGATAGTGATGAAATGCCCTTCCTGTGGAAAAAGATTTCATTCTGATTTTAAGATTGGCAATGTCGGAGGAAGTAAACAGCAGGGGAGCGTAGTACGGATCTTTGAAATGCCGACCAGACTTGTGGATCGTATTGTTAAATTCTTTTCATAATTCTATCAGATATATTATCTGGATTACCTGTTACGAAAATCTGAGTTCAAAGTCTACATTTTGTAAATAATCAGCTTCCTGCTCGAGACTGGCGAGCTGTAAAGGATGCTTGAGTAATTCTCCATTTGCAAATTGAAGTGCCAGACCATTTTCGTGTGGGATCATGGTTTCGATAATAGCTGTTTCTTCTTTTCGGGAGCGGTGTAGTAATGTTGCTAAGCGAAGAATAACAACAAGCCTTAACGCTGCCTGCTGACGATCAATTGCTAAATCAGCAAAGAGTTTTTTTGTTATTTTCTTTCGATGGCAGCGGACAAGAACACTCATCCAGGCATGCTCTTCAAGAGAGAACCCGGGGAGGTCTGCGTTGATCAGCAGGTATGCGCCATGTTTCTGGTATCCGCTGAGTGATACAGCAAGGCCTATTTCATGCAGGCTGCTTGCCCAGTGCAGTATCTCAGCATCTTCAAGATGTAAGTTCCAGGTCTCTTCACAACTGCTTAAGAGGCGGTGTGCTGTTAAGCTTACACGTCTGGCATGTTTCTGGCTGATTCTAAAGCGCTGTTGTACGCTGGCAACTGTTTTTAATCGGGTATCCTCGCTTTGGATACGCCCAAGACGTTCATAGAGTAAACCTTCTCGCAGAGCACCTTCTGAAACCTGCATACTCTCAATTTTTAATGCCTCAAAGGTTGCAATGAGGATGGCAAGGCCTCCTGCAAAAACTGGTTGTCTGTCACTTTTTAAACCTGGCAATTGAAGATTATCCAGATGCTCGGCCTTAATCATTACGTCACGTATCTTGTATAAACTGTCCAGTGTCAAGACGTAAGGGTCAAGACCAAGCTCAGTTACTACTTTACCAACGGTTTTAATGGTGCCGGATGCTCCCGTGGCAGATGTCCAGTCGACTTTCTGAAAATAACGTCTCACCGGACGTAATATAAGATGAGATGCAATGTTGGCCTGATTCCAGTACTTTTTGTTAAGTTTACCACTGTCAAAGAATCTGCGGCTCATACTTACACAGCCCATATCAAGACTTCTGAGGTGTAAAGGCTCAAAGTTTTCACCGATGATTAATTCTGTACTTCCTCCACCGATATCCATGACGAAACGTTTTCCATCCTCTGCAACAAGTGAATGAGAAACTCCGAGATAAATGAGCCGGGCTTCCTCCTTTCCTCTGATGACAGAGAGAGGATGTCCAAGAACCTCACGGGCTTTATCTAGAAAAATTTGGGAATCTACAGCTTGTCTCAGTGTTTTGGTGCCAACGGCAGCCACACTGCCCTGTGGGAAATTGTTTACCCTTTCTCCAAAACGTTCAAGACAGGCAAGGGCACGGATTTGGGATTCTTCTGAAAGTTTCCCTTCTTCATCAAGGCCTGCTCCTAGGCGTACCATTTCTTTCAGGTTATCGAGGATATGGATATGCCCATCTTCAATACGGGCAACAACCATATGAAAACTATTAGAGCCAAGATCGATGGCTGCCAGATGTTGTTCTTCCTGCATGAATCAGCTCCTGTTCAGTTCGGTTTCAATGGTATCGTTAAAACAGGAAAAAGTTACCTGCACAGGAATGTCGGTGGTTGATAGAAAAGCCTTGGTTTCTCTCATGGCAATGGCGCAGGCCAGATCGGGAGGATAGCCGTAAACGCCGCAACTAATAGCCGGGAAGGCAATTGAGGTAAGTTTTTTGACTGTCAGAAGATGGAAGCATTCTACGTAGCAGGATGCAAGTAGGTCTGCTTCACCATACTGTCCTCCCTGCCAGACGGGGCCCACTGTGTGGATTACATGACGGGCAGGAAGGTTGTAGCCTTTGGTTATTCGAGCCTGCCCGGTTGGGCATCCTCCGATTGTTTCACATTCCTTGAGCAGTTCAGACCCTGCTGCCAGGTGAATGGCGCCGTCAACGCCACCTCCTCCAAGAAGTGAGTTGTTGGCGGCATTCACAATGGCGTCCACCTGAAGAGTGGTGATGTCTTCGCGAATGATCTGAATTGCTGTCATTCTTTTTCAAGTAGTGAGAGTTCTTTGTCTAAAATCGTGCCAAGAAAGAAAGCAAAATCACCCACAAGCTTTACGCAATCTTTTCTCGTTGAGTCGGGATTTCCGTAGTAATTTTTGACGTCATCCCTGTTTGCCCAGTTGATCTTTGCAATATCAGTGCAGTTTCTTCCACCGAAAGGTTCTGTCAGGGTGTCAAATTGTCTGATTAATTTATGGCTGACACCCCACATACGAGGGTTTTCTTTGTCTTCAAGATTCCCCCTGCTGTGTAGAGCGGAAACAGCAGATACGGCGCCAAGTAATGTTCCACAGACGGAACCAGAGCTGGCAATGCCACCACCAAATGTGCCTGCAGCAGCAATCACGTTCTCGTCATATTTGTCAATTTTTTCCAGGCCCACGGCCAGGATTGCCTGGCTTCAGTGAAACCGTTTCTTGAAAAGGTCCATTGCTTTTTCGCGCATATCTTCTGGGGTCATGATTTGTACCAATGGTTGAAATTGTGTTCACAGGAATAGTGCATTTTGTTACTGTACTAGGATACTCTGTTTAGCATAAAATGTCAGGTGGCTCTTTTGTGTAAGGGATTTTACAGTATTGGCAAAATATAAATCAGTTCCGTCTTCTTCTGGTACTGGTAGCATTCTGGGTGAACAGGCTTGAGAAAAAAGGACACTACGGGGCTGATTGATACACATAGTCATATTGATCTGCCGGTTTTTGAAGATGATTTTCACGAGGTTTTGGATCGTGCGAGACGTTCGGGTGTTGTAGGCCAGGTTCTTCCCGGTGTTGTTCGTTCCGGATGGAACAGAATTTTACAATTATCAGCTTTTGAGGATGATCTTTATCCGGCAATCGGGTTGCATCCCATGTATCTTGCGCATCATGGAAAAAGCGATCTGACGGCCTTGCAGGAAGAGGTAAATAGTGGGAAACTTGTTGCAATCGGTGAAATAGGGCTCGATTATTTTGTTAAGGATGTTAATCGTTCTGCCCAGCAGGAACTCTTTGAAGCCCAGGTTAAGATAGCAAAACAAGCTGAGTTGCCAGTGTTATTGCATGTTCGCAAGGCGCATGATCAGGTGCAGGCAACGCTTCGCAGATTGAATTTCAATGGTGGCGGCATTGTTCATGCGTTTAGCGGAAGCCTTCAACAGGCTGAACAGTATATAAAACTTGGTTTTATGATTAGTGTCTGTGGCACAATCACCTATGATCGTGCCACGAAAATTCGTTCAGTTGCGAGATTACTTCCTTTAACATCGCTGGTTTTGGAAACCGATTCCCCTGATATTCCTCCTGCATCTCATCATAAAGAGCGAAATAGTCCTGAGTATCTTTGTGAGATTGCTTTGGCTCTTGCTGAGTTACGTAATGTTTCAATTGGTGATGTTATTCAACAGACGTCAGAGAATGCATGTATGTCCCTTGGCTTGTGATATTTAAACGAAAAGTATTGTATTTCTGAAACTATTGTAACATCGATTTATCCAATCATTTAGTGACAAAGTAAAGTATATTGTGTAAGAAAAATAGCTGGATGAAGCTTAATTATTTTTAATTTTTTATCCCTTAATCACAGGGGAAGGAGAACAATATGAAGCGTTTGAAGTTTGTTTCACTACTTCTGATCATGCTGCTTGCAGCAAGTACATCGGGAGCTAAAACTCTGAAACTGGCCATGGATGCAGATCCGGTTTCTCTTGATCCACACGTTCAGCTTTCCGGTGGTATGCTGCAATATTCTCATATGGTTTTTGATCCTCTTATCCGCTGGACTCAGGATATGAAGTTTGAAGCGCGGCTTGCCGAAAAATATGAACGCATTGATGCCAACACCATGCGTTTCCATTTGCGCAAAGGGGTGAAATTTCACAGTGGAAATCCATTTACTGCAAAAGATGTGGTCTGGACAATTGATCGTCTGAAAAAAAGTCAGGATTTTAAAGGATTATTTGAGCCATTTAC
>DAOWDZ010000182.1 GCA_030638765.1 Desulfocapsa sp. | reverse complement strand
TAGGCATTCATAAACGCCAAATGAAAATCCCCACCCCTTAATAAAGATTCTTAAAATCAAAAGATGAATATAAGCTTCAAACAGGTTAATAAGATCTGATGGGCTGTTTACAGGTACGAGTAACTTGTTGTAACACACTGTTATTGCGGATGTTTGTTCAGTTTACAATGCTCAATACGACTGCAATTGCTATCTGAGGATATTTTTTTGAAAAGTTTTAAAGAGGTCAAGTATGACAACGAAAAAGAGTGAATTTACCAAGAGAATAACCTTAGGTAAACTTTGGAAACGACGTAGTGTTAAGATATCTGCAATACTGGTGGCTTGTGTTTCTGTCACCTTGTTCCTGATTCCAAGAGCCGCAAAAACATACCTACAGAAATGGATTGTAGATAGCGGAGCAGATTCGGCAGTTATTGAGAAAGTTCGTTTTAACCCATTCGCAGGTACCGCCGCTCTTGAAGGTGTTAATGTAAAGAAAAACGGTAAAACAGTATTTTCCAACTCAACAATTTATTTCAACGTGGGATTGAAGAATCTGTTTGGTCGTGAAGCATTTCTTCAGCAGGTCACGCTCTCGGACATTCTAGTTGACATTGAAAGCTCAAAGGACGGTTCCATGCGAGTTGGGTCATATAGTATAGCCGCACAGGAACCTGGCGCTGATGTAACTGCAAAAGAAGTGGCAGAGCAGATAGAAAAAGAGATCTCCTGGATTTATAGAGCTGAGTTAATTCATGTTCGAAATGTGATTGTTAAATATAAACAGCCGGATATCCAGGTAGAACTTGTGATCGAAGAGGCACTCATTGAGAAAATTAACACGGACCCGGATGATGGTAACGGTAACCTCACTTTGAAGGGAACTCTCAACGGATCGCCCATTAGTTTTGATCTTCATGCGTTGGTTCTTGAACCCGAAATAGATGTGCAGGGTAAGGTTTTTTTGGCTGATTTTCGACTTGACGATTTAGCAGAGTTTTTAAGTGAATCTCTCAAACCCTTCATCGGCATCGCTGCTCTTGATGGTGAAGTAGCCTTTAGCATGATTGATAATGGTGATCTGAGTGTTGCATATGACGGTCTGATAAAATTGGATCAAGGAGATATCGGAGGAGAAGGCTGGGGTACCAAAGGTACTATTGGGTATAACGGTAAAGTCTCGTTTACCATGAATCAGAATAATATGCTGGTTGATGTTAACGGGGATTTGCAGGCATTGGAGGCATCTTTTAATATGCCAGATCCTGTGTTGAATGTTGCCAACAGTGATATCAATATAAAGGGTAAAACCCTTGTATCCATTGCCGAAGAAGTTGTCATTGACTCCAGTGCATCCCTGCGACTTGCCGGAACGAAATTTGATATGGATATGTTGGAAACTTCCACCGCTGATACGATTTGGGATGGCCATGTTCTGGTGGAAACCGGAACTCCTGCAAAAGAGTTTCTTGTTCGCGCAGATGGAAAACTGTCGATTGCAGAACCTGCATACAGTATGGATCTGGCTAAAGCTCCCATGAAGGTTGGTTCTCAAAATCTTGCATGGAATGGTTTGTTTGAATACTCCATGGGAGGGCCACTGGAAGAAAAGCAGATCATCGGCCTGAATGGATCTTTGACAGGAGCTGATCTCTTTGCTGATATTTCAGGGATGAACATTAGCCAGCATTTGTTACTGACAGAGGCTGATTGTAAGCTGACCCTTGCCAAGACACTTCTCTTTGATAGCAACCTTTCTTTACATGGTGAAAAAACAGCAATACAAAAGAGTGATACAGTGCTGATGGCTCTGGCTGAAGTCTCAATGAACAATGTCAGAGGCAATGGCTCGGGGGGAATTATTGTTGAGTCCCTACAGTTAAAGCAATTCGAAATGCCATCTTCGCCAGATGTCCCTGTCTCTGTTACTGTTCCGCAGATAACTATTAGTGATATTCAAAGCCCTGACCTACTCAGTGGAAGTATTAAACAATTATATGTCAAGAACCCGTTTGTGGTTGACGCAGAAGGAAAATCAGAGCTTGCTGCAGTCGATATTATTACAGTTAATGATATCAATATAACAGAGGATATGTCTGTAACTGTAAAGGATATTTCGGTAAAAAAAGGAGTTTTTCTCAAGGATAAAGGAGAAAAACCACTGGCTACTTTAGAAGATTTGCTTATTGATACAATTAACTATTCAACCGATGATGGACTTGTCTGTGACACCATAAATTTCAACACTGTCTATGCCGATATTATTCAGAAAAAGTCTCCACAAAGTGAAGAACCGGCAAAGGAACCGGTAGAGAAAACGGAAAAAATCCCAACTGAGGAAGGGTGTTTCGATAAGACTGGAGCTGAAAAAACAGCAACTGGTATTCCCGTTAAGATTAGACAGATTAAAGTAACCGGGAAAAGTGGTTTTAAATTTGTAGATGAATCACTTCCCAAAAACTTTATGACAATATTTGCAATTAAATCTCTGCAGGTTGATGATATAGATCTTAACGAACCGGAGCATCTTTTTTCCTATTCCTTAAAGGGGGATTTTGATAAATATTCTCCACTTCAGGTGGATGGAAAGTGTGCTCCGCTGGCAACTGATTTCACCATAGATCAGAAAGTATCCTTGCGGAATCTTTCCATGCAGCATGTTTCACCCTATACAATGGGTGCCATCGGGACATTTTTTCCGGATGGATTTTTAACGTATACATCCGAGTTGAAAATTGGGGATGCCAGGATTGACATGAGTAACTCACTTGTGTTCAATGATTTAAAAGCTGAATCTCTTAAAGGTGAACTTGCAGATGAGCTTAATAACCAGCTGCCTATTCCCCTTGATCTCGCTTTAAGCATGCTGCGAGACAGTGACGGGGTGATTGACCTTGATATTCCCATTGACGGGAAATTATCGGAGTTAAATGTTGGGGTAACAGACATTATTGTTACTGCCTTAGGCAAGGGGATAACCGTCGCTGTTGCACCCTATCTTGCATACACCGTACTTGGGCCAGCTGGTGCACTTGCATTTGTCGGCGTTAAGGTTGGGCAGTCACTGCTCCAGACAGAGCTTCCAGTTCTGGAGTTTGAGTCAGGCTCCATAGAGCTCAGTGAGGAGCATGAGGAGAGCCTTCAGGAGGTTGCTGAAGAGATAGTGGCCAATGAAAAGATGATCTACAGTATATGTGCAAAAGTAACACCTGATGAAGTGTCAGTTGATAATTCAACGGGTATAGAGAATCCGGCAGTCATGCAGAATGAAGCTTTCCGTTTGGAACTCTTTCAACTGGGAGAAAAACGCTCTCTTCTTGTGAAAGAGTACCTGCTTTCGAATTTCAAAATTGGTGAAGAACGTTTACTTATATGCAATCCGGGAGTTGAATTTGAAAAGGACAGCAAGGCAAAAATTCTTTTCAAAGCGTCGGAAAATGAATAGATCGATAACGAATAAAGGGTGCTAGGAAGTAGCTGAGCAAAGTTGTTTTTTAAGCCATTCCATATAGACTTTTCATACAATTGTCAGAGACAAATTAGATGAAATACCCGAACTTAGAAAAACTCTTAACAAGTAATTTTCAATACTCAGCACAGGAGTACGAGCAGAAAGCAAAAACAATGGCTCTTAATGCAATGCTGTTGGTCATTGCAGCACTGCTTTCTGTGATGACGGGTATTCGATTTTTTCAGGGTGAGTTTCGTCAGGGAACGGTCAATTGTGTTTCCACTATTCTCAGCATTTCAACTTTTTTTTGGATGAAAGGAGATAAAAAGAGAACCAAAATCGCGGCACAATTCATATGTTTTACTGCCTGGCTTATCATTAGTGCTCTTTTTATTAACATTACAGAAGACACTCTTCGGGTTGCCTGGTTTCTGGTTTTACTGCCTCCTGTCTATTTTCTCTGTGGGGCTAAATTCGGTACGTTGATCTCAACCCTTTCAATTACTTTGACCATCGCAGTTCATTATTTCGGCAGGAGCGGTTATCGCAACTACGATATTCTCTATTTTTCATTTCTTACCGTTACCATATCAATCTTTCTCACCTTCTATGAATATAAGATAAGGAAAAATAGAGAATTGCTGCAATCATTTAATGTAAAGCTGGAAGGTCGTGTCAAAGATCGCACTATTGATTTGCAAAATGAAAGTAGAAAACTTTTGGTAACGCTTCGTTCAATTGGAGAAGGGGTTATTACCACTGATACCAACGGAAACATCGTCCTCATCAATAAAATCACCGAGCAGCTGACAGGATGGACTCAACAAGAAGCGGCTGGTCTTCCTATTGAAAATCTTTTCGATATTGTACATAAAAAGACGGGTGAATCCTGTGATAATGGGGTGGAAAAGGTTCTAAGTGCAGGAAAAATAGTTACTTTGGGAAATGATAAAATTCTCATCGCCAGAAATGGAAGCCAGTACGAAATAAAAAGCAGTGTTGCACCAATATTCGACCAGAAAAATAAAGCTATTGGTACCGTTCTTGTTTTTCGGAATGTTACAGAAGAAAGAAAAATGGAGACTGAGCTCTTAAAAATAAAGAAGCTTGAATCCGTCGGCGTCTTAGCAGGCGGTATTGCACATGATTTTAATAATATTCTGGCTGGTATTCTTGGTAACATTGAGCTTGCAGAACTTTATACAACTCATGATCATAAGTCCTATTCCCTGTTGAATGAGGCAAAGAAGGCATCAATTCGGGCAAAGAAGCTAACCCAACAGCTACTCACTTTTTCTAAGGGTGGAGCCCCCGTTAAACAGACCTCATCCATAGAGAAGATCATTATTGATTCCGCCAACTTTGCTCTTCATGGTAGCTCAGTAGTGTGTGACCATACTACTTTTGAAAATTTATGGGTAGTGGAGATCGATACTGGCCAGATAAGCCAGGTAATACAAAATATTATCCTGAACTCTCGTCACGCAATGCCAGACGGTGGTGTTGTACAAGTTTGTTGTGAGAATATCAGCAGTGGTGCCGAAGAAGTCAGATTGCTTCCCGATGGAAACTATATCAAAATTACTATTACGGATTCTGGTGCCGGTATCCCTGAAAAACATCTTGATAAAATTTTTGACCCCTATTTTTCCACAAAACAGGAAGGGAGCGGTTTGGGGTTGGCAATCTGTCATTCAATTATAAGTAAGCATAGCGGGAGTATTTCAGTACGGTCTGAGGCAAACAAGGGTACTATTTTCACAATATATCTTCCTGCATCATTATCGCAAAGTCCGCCCGGTAGCGATTCGACAGGTGGCGGTGAGACGAGTACTCCTCCACAAAAGGCCCGCATTCTGCTTATGGACGATGAATATATTGTGCAAACAATGGCAAAACATATGCTTGAATATAGCGGTCACGAGGTCTTGCTGGCTGGAAATGGTGAAGAGGCGATACAATTTTACCAGGAACATTTAATTGCTAAACGCCCCATTGATATCGTCATGCTGGATCTGACAATTCCTGGAGGAATGGGAGGAAAAGACGCGGTGCTGGAAATTTTAAAACTCGATTCCACCGCCAAAGTCATTGCAGCCAGTGGGTATTCAAATGATCCTGCCATAGCACATTATCGTGATTATGGGTTTGTTGATTCCATTGCCAAGCCGTTCCAATTGGATGAACTGAATGCTACAATAAATCGTGTATTAAGTGGCTGAAGTTTAGGGTTACGCTATTTCCTATATGTTTACACACCAAATATTTCAGGTGTGGCGTGATGAGTCAGAAATAAGTATTCTCGTATCAGGGTCGCATTATAACAATTGTCAGCAGGGCAGTTAATTAACTCTTGGAGGTACAATGAAAATCAGAAAAAATAACATTATCTCTCTTACACGATCCAGGAAAGTAAGTACCCTTTTTCTTGCGGGAGCACTCACCCTTATTCTAATGGCTCCAATATGCGCAGGGGCAGCAGATATTAACAGCCTTATCAAGCAGGCCAATAAAGATATTCGCACAAGTGAAAGACAAATGTTTTCAGGCAAAAATGACGAGGCTATTGCTGGAATACAATCGGTACGGACTATTATTGAGTCCATTAAACAGGAAGATCCTAACAACAGAAATATCAAAAATCTTGAAAACAAGGTGAAGAAGATTGTTAAGTCCATTGAAAGAAAAACAGGGCGCAATCTCGGTGGTGGTTCCGGTACTGTACAGGCCAGCAGTAAACAGACTTTACCTGATAAGCCTGCAGTAAAACCAATAAGCAGGCCATTGTCAGCGAATAAATCCGCCGTGAAAGCCGCATCATCAGAAAAACTTTCCCATAAAGTCAGGCAGCTCATCAAAGAAGCCAGGACTAATGTCGCATCGGCTGAAGATAAAGTTAAAATGTTAAGTCAGCCGCGATTTGCTAAAATGACTCTCAAGCAGAAGACTAAGATGGTTGATCGAACAGCTTCAAGAGCCAGACAAAAACTTGAAGAGGCCAAAGTGCTTGCTGCGGCAGAAGGTGTTGTCGATCACCCCGATTTTAATGATATTGCGCAAAGACTGACTGCCATTGATGCTCTTGTTTCTTCGGATACAGCTAAAGCCGATAAGCAGGAACAGCAAAAGGTTGCCACAGGAGCTGCAATAAAAGGAGACTTTGAAAGTCTTCAGGCGGCTCGGGAAAACGCCGAAAATATGCTCGGGAAATATTCAGGTGGTAAAGCAATCTACTATAATAAACTCGAAGAGGCAGAGGCAATGTTCGCTGTCATTGAAAAATTTGAGAACAACTCCAAACAGGCTCTACTGCAACAGCAAAAAGACTTTGGCAGTAAACACGGTACCACGGCAGAAGCTATAGATGGTAAGGCGAAGGCGGTGGGTTATTGGCCAACATACCATGCGCCAAGCGGCCCTTATCTCGGGATAACAGAGCTGGTACAACAGACAGATTTGAGCAAAGTAGCCATGGCTGAAGATCTTGCAAAAAGGTCAACACAGATGATTGCAAGTACTCATATTCATGATTTCTTTGTCAGGGAAAATTATGAGGATGCCAGGAAATGGCTGGCGCTGGCTGTTAGATTTTCTCCTGATAATACCCTTGTGGAAAATGAACAAAAAACGATTGATTCCCGTATAGCTGATGGCCTTAAAGTGTTTTATGACAGAATCGATGCACGAGCCTGGCCTCCCGAGTCGGCAGCAGGTGGGTCTCCTCAATATCAGTCAGTGGCTAAGGATTATTTTGTGCAGAGTAATGCATGGGCAAAGCGAGAAAAAAATCCATACAACGTACTGGATCTCAATGTCTCAGGTCCTTGGTCTGTGCAAAAAAAGGATCTTTTTGGCAGCCCTGTTATGTATGGCCTGCCAGTTATAGCTGCAGTTCAATTGGAGAAGGACAAAAAAGATAATCTGGCCCGGGTGTTTCATATGACATTAAGAACACCGGAGTCAGCGAATCCAACAACAGCACCTCCATTTACAAGTGACACTGTGGGTGACAGTTATTTTGTCAGGAAAACAGCAATAAAGTAGAAAATTCGTCAATTGTGAGACAATCTTTGATGCCCTTGCGCCAAGATACTGGTAGGCGTGAGGGTATCTCCGTGAAGAAGTACATTTGATACAAGGTTAGCCCGTCCGTCCCCCTTTCCACAAATCCCCCCCCAAAAAAAACACTTTCAAAACAAAAGTCGTTGCTGATTTCTGATTATTGTATCATTGTTTTTATAAATAAATGTTATGTTAAGGTGGACTGAAATTGATAATTTTAAGGAGGTAAGATGATGGTTACATTTTCTCGATGGGACGACTGGCTGGTTGCTGAGCATGAAATGATTGAACGAGCCATGGAAGTATTGAAAAGGAATCTGGACAAGGTGTCGAGCGGAAAACTTGATAAGGTGCAGACAGGTAGAGCAATAGATTTTCTTTTAGAATTTGGTGACAAGATTCACAATATAAAAGAGGAAAAATTTCTCTTTCCCCTTATGGGTGAACGGGGTGCTCCTGTTGAAGGGGGTCCCATCGGTGTGATGTTGCTCGAGCATGATCTTGAAAGGAAACTTCTTGCTAAGATGCAGATGGCACTTGATACATTCGACACAGCTTCCAATGATGAGAAAGTTGTATTGGTTAAAGAAGGCTTAGAGTATCTGACCATTCGGGCTGAACATATCTGGAAGGAAAACGATATTCTTTATAATATGGCACGTCAGATCCTGACTGAAGCCGATTTTACCTATCTGCTTGAGGAATTCCAAAATTCAGACCTTCAGCATTATGGAGAGCAGGCTTCAGCGAAGTTTGCAGCCATGCTTGAAGAGGTGGAAGAAGGTGGCAAGAAAATGAGGCTGGTGGAGAATCTCAGCCCAGAGCAACTTCACGCAATCATGGAAACATTGCCCATGGAAGTGACCTTTGTTGATGCCGATGATACTGTCGCCTACTTTAACCGTCTGGATAAGGAAAAGATCTTTGCACGTACCCGTTCGGTAATAGGTCGTAAGGTACATAAATGCCATCCTGAAAGATCTGTGGATACTGTCCTCAAAATTGTTGAAGGCTTTAAGAACAGAACCATGGATAAGGCTGAGTTCTGGATCGATTTTCGTGATGAAAAGGTTCTGATTCGCTACTTTCCGGTCTTTAATGATGATGAATATATGGGTGTTCTT
>DAOWDZ010000259.1 GCA_030638765.1 Desulfocapsa sp. | reverse complement strand
ATTGAGTTTAGCAAGGAAAGTTTGTTGTGCTTCATTGATATGTTCCTGGCGGTACATTAGAGCTATTGCGGGCATGATACCAATGATATTTGGAATATTATGGGCAGACCATTCGTTAAGGTTTTTTCCTCTCAAGTTGTCTTGAGAGTAGCCATATAGCATTGGGGCGTCCCAGCCTTGAAATGCTGCTGTTGCGCCAAGGAGGAGGGGCAAAACAAAGGGGTCTTTTGCATTGGCTTTTGCTTCTGTGTTCCATTCAGTTATGGTTAGTGGCATTCCTGTGACTTGGGACCGTGCGATATAATCCACCGCATTAGCTGAGCCGCGAGGATTTTTTGTTAATAGTTCTCCTGTGCTGTAGCTATGAACATCAATCATATCTCCAGCAGTAAGAGCCGGGAGGCTAAATAGTGGATTCCCTCCCCACATATGCGATGTATCAATGGGTTGTTTAACTCCTAGATTTCGCAGATGTTTAATCATTTTTATATTCCATTTGTATTCTAGATCATTGAGGAATATTTTTGATACACCAGGAAGCCATGTTTTCCGAATGTTTGATGAATTTATTGCAGGGGGTGTGTTTTTACTTTGGGCATTATTGCCCGATAATCTATTACGAACTTTATGTAATAGTTTTGATATATTGGAACTATGTTCAGTTGTGTCTGAAGTAGCTTCTTTCTTTAGCTGTTCTACAAAATTATCCGCTGTTTTTTTAAAGAGTTTGTTATGATAAGGAACTTTTTTATTTGCGAGAAGGGCATTTCCAAAATGATGGGTCAGATCATTTTCATTACTAATCATAAAACTCATAACTGCAGGATCGTCTTTGAGAGATAAATTAGTGTAAGGGTTAATGGTAGTTAATAGTTTTTTATTAAACTGTTGCATAAGCTCTGTAATGTCGTCATTGACATAACAATATCCTTTTACCTCAGCACCGATTTCTTTTTTTCGTGATTTTTTTAAGATTTCGTCAAAACCTGGAATATTATCGCCCTTACGAAACATTCGTCCAACATGAAGGTCAATCCACAAATAGATACCTTCATCCTTAAGGCATTTTATCCAGTAGAAGTATGTGTCAAGAGCTTCCTGGTTGAGTTCTTGGCTGGTACTTCCCATTTTGATGAGGCAGTTTTTCACCCAACCTTGTGAATCCATATGGTGAAGTCTTACAAGGTTGAACCCAAGTGCCGCAATTCGTTTTGCATGTGCTTTGATTAAAGCGCGATCTTTCATAAACAGGGTGTATGCCTGTATATTACATCCCCAGAATTTTATTCGTTCACCATCGCCACGGACAAAGTGCTCTCCAGATGTTTTGATGAATCCATATTTTCCTGCTGGTTTATGGTTGAGGTAAGAAAGGTCGATAAACGATTTTGTGGGGTGTAATGCATTTTCAAACCAGTTGCTATAGTCGGTTTTTCCATACCGCTCACGAATACTCGGTTTAGATATACTGCCCTCTGACATTTCGACAGTCATGGTATATGATTTTGTACCAGCAGGAACAGATTTTGTGAAAAGCATACACCGAATCTTGTTTTTATTTCCTCTCTCAAAAGAGATGGAAGGAAGTTCAGGCTCAAAGGTAATTTTGATGGATTTTTTGTCACCAAATTGCCATTCCCATCCTTTGTTGTTGATTAAAACCGGATCATTCGCACCGATTGTATCTTTCAAATCCTTGAGTGGAAGTTTGAATTCAAACCCTCCGCCCACAGCAGGATCAACACTTTTAGAGATGTCGAACTTGAAATATCCAACCAGCGTATTCTTTTGACTTGTGTCCCATTGTGTGTCGACGGTGAAAAAGAGGTTTCGTTTAGATTCACCAGTCCAATGGAAGAAATCATTTTCGTCTGGCTTAATTTTTATTGAAGCATATTTCCAATTATCACCCCAGAATGGTGTCTTGGTTGTGAAGAGTATTTTTCCGTTCAGGGAAAGTTGTGGCATTCCATCTTGATTGAGTGTGTAATGAATGTCTGTCGCGTGAGAAGTAGAAACAGTGAGGAATAGAAAAAAGATCAGGTGAGAAGTTAATTTGAATCTTTTGAGATTAAATGCAGCCACCATATCACTCCCAGTGAGGTAGTATTATCACCAGCGGAATAATTCTTTTTGTACAGAAAGTGTTACCAAAACACGATGTTCATCATAACTGTCATTGCTTTCATCAGAGTCTTGTTGCCTGTAAACGTATCTGACTGATGTGGTGTACCATTGAAGAAAATCATAGGTGAGTGAAGCACCAGTCTCATATATTGATTTGTTAATGAGCGTCTCTTCTCTAAATGTTTCATTATCAAGAGCTTCCAGATCTTCTCCTGTATCTTCACTGTTGACTAATTCATAGAGCAGGTTTTCCTGTTGTTCATCACGGTAATTCACCCAGAGAGAAGAATTAAGGTTTTGCATAATGGTATGGGAGAGTTTTATTTCAAATTTCCAATAGTCCGTAAGGCCTTGTTCTTTATATAAGCCACTATTACCATAGGAAAAATTCTGGATGTCGTAATTTTTTTCAATACCTGCTGAGAGATTCGATTTCTTAGCAAATTGGTAGGCTAGGTCAAAGTGAGCATTGTAATCCCAGTTGGCATCGAAGGTGTCGGTCTTCTCATATGACGGGCCTCCCCCCAGTTCAAAATCAATCCGTTTGTTATACTGGTATTTCGTTCCCAAAGTAAAATTGTGAAGAGTACTGTCATTTTGGAGAATGGCATCGTAGTTACTACCGATATAACTATGAGCAATTGAGAAGGTTTTATTCGGTGAAAAAGCCCAGTTTACAATGGATGTGGTGCGGTATTCTGACAAATCATTTGATAGTTCATCACTATTAATATCCTCTATAACCGCTGGGGAGATATCGTTTATTGTGTTTTCGACAACATCGACCACTTCCTGGTCTGGCGGGTCAAAGAGCCCTTTAGTGTAACTTGTCTTGAAAATGATATTCCATGAATGGGTAAATTGATGTCGCAGATCTAAGCTGGCAGTATGCTTATCATAATCTTCGTAACCACCAAGGCCTGTATCATCATTTCTTAATACACGGAAATTGTATCCGCCTCCAATCGAACTGTTATTCGCATAGTCGTAGCTTGAATGTAACTCGAGGTCATTGGTCCAGAATCTTTTGCGATCTTCATTGTAGTCAGATGATTCATTTTCCGGCAGTAGTTCAGGGTCATCTGAGTAAATAAATTTGTTGCTGAAATTAAATCGCAGATTACTGGTAAAGTCTCTATACGCTGAAAACTGAAAATTGTGATCGACTTCAGATTGGCTATCTTCATCGTCATAGCCAAAACTTGGATTATAGCGAATAGTAATGTTATCAATGCTGCTTTTGGTCTCAAAAATAAAAGATGGAGAGATACTGAATTTCCGTAATAAATTGTCCCGGGTGTCTATGGAGGTTTCTTCTGGTATATTTTCTGCTAACTCTGTATCTGTTGACTCGTCGATTGAGATATCTTCTGTATCATATGTGGTCTCATCATGATCGTAGTTTACAGAGATTCCACCGGTGAGAGTATTAAGTCGTGCAAGTGCAGGGTCGGCTATGAAAAATAAAGTAGTACAGAAAAGAGTTATGGCGAGTAATGATTTTGTCATAAACGTACTCCTTAGAAAAAAACAGAGATCCCGATTTTTTTTATTTAATAATTGGTAATTTCCCAATTATTGGAATGTCGACTGCGCTGGATATGTCACTTTTGTGACGTATGTTGCCACGGAAGTAATCCAATGTAAGAATGGGAATAATAGTCGCTGAAGCGCCGAGCAGGATACCAAGAAGGATGATTTGAAGACGTCTGTCTTTTGATGGCTCTAATGGCGTTTGAGGCGGGTTAATAACTTTTATATTATTTACGACAGATTTTTCCTTTCGGACCAGATCCAGATAAATATTATCTATCCTTTCGTAACGGGTTTTGGCATTTAATACCTTGTTTTGCAAAACATCCAGTTGAGATTGAAGTTCCATGTCTGTTACTGAGGATAACGCAGGAGGGATTTCGTATTTAAGCTTAAACATGCGAAGTCCTTTTTCTGAATTCAGCAGTTGTTTGTAGTATTCATTTTTCTGGGTCTCTGTAAAGCTTAACTCGTGGCGAATCAGGCTTTTATTCGTTTCCATATTTAAGGCAACCCATATATCAATATAGCTTTGAACCAGGATTGTTGCCATTTCCTGCGTATAGGTTGTGCCAGTTATCTGAATTAATCCCTGCCTTGGTACTCCATGTATGATTACACGGTTTCTTAGTTGATTGAGGCGTGCAGGTGTAATGGTTGCTTCGGCATTGTTATCAGTTGGTTCTCTTTTAAGAAATTTATCTATATAAGGAGTGGCCTCTTTTATTAGCTGTCCTTTGACTCCAAGAGGAGTCATTAAATCTTCCCGCAATTTTTTTGGGAGAATTTTGAAAACTTCAGTTTGAAAAGCAGTACTGTCCATTCGTTCAACTGCTGCAGTGATATAATTTTTGTCACCGGTTCTTGTTGCAATTTCTTCAGTAACTTTTGAAATCATCTGTGCTCGAGGAGTTTCAAGCTGAGTTGTCGCAATGCTGCTATATTCAGGTTTAATAACGAGCACTACAGGTAGGGATAGTGCAAGCCCAACGAGCGTGGAAAAGAATAATAGCAACTTGTGTTCAAGCACTGGTGCTAGATATTTTGCTATAAGGAATTGCGGGTTAATTGGGGTGGGTTGAGTTTGTGGATTCATTACTATTTGATAAATATATTGTTTAATTTGGGTAAGGTTTTTTCTGTTTTTCTGGAGAATATTCATTAAGAACTATGCCATGAATGGTTCCATTTCCTGCTTCAATGACATTTTTTGTCTCTTTAAGGTCTTCCTTTGTTGTCCCGGATTGTTTTGTGATTAAAAGGAAATAATCCACCACAGAGGTGAGGGAAACAATGTTAACGTTATTCCGGTTGGGAGTGAGAACCGGGGATGTATCAAAAACAATGAGATCAAAATATTTTTGAACATCGTCCAGTAATGTTGGGATGTGTGAATGGCGAATATATTCTGCAAAGTTTTCACAGCGATCACCAGCAGTAATGATACTTAAATTTTCAACTCCGGTCTCTTTTACAACCGCCTGCCACGGAATATTATTTCGGATAAGATCAGTGAATCCATAGGACTGAGGTACTCCAAAAAGTTCATGAAGCCCTGCGCGACGCATATTGGAATCAATGAGCAGGACTTTTTTTAAGTAGGAACGGGCTCCAATATATGCCATGGCTCCTGCAAGGAAACTGCTTCCTGTGTTATCGTGAGGACTGGTAATAAGGAGGCTTTTTCCGCCAGATTCTTCGAGACTGGAAAAAACTTTCTCTCTAATTCTGGTTAGTTCTGCATAGTGATATGCTTTTTCAATAAGCGGGTTGATAAATGTTGTTTTCTGTTTTGCAGGTGGGCGTGAGATATCTTCTGATAGATAACGATCATTACTTTCAGGCGCATTATGTTCATTGGGGTTTGACTCAGCACCTGCCTCATCTGGAATGATAACAAAGTTAACATCAACAGGTTTCTGGGGGTGCTCTGAGGAAGGGGATGTATTCGAAACATGATCATTCTGTTTTTGAAAAGCGGCGTTTATATGGTCTGGAGAAACACAGATATCATCAAGATCTAACCCTTCAAAAGGATCAATTTTGTCTGATGGTTGAATGGTTTTACAAATGTCTGCTATGAGCTCGTTTTTATTATGCATGGTAACGAATTGAAAAAGTTACGTATAAAATTTGGATAGAAAGAGTTATTATTGATAACAGAAATGAGTGTAGCATAAACAGAGACCTTTTCCAACACAGTAATGAATTGATATTTTTATAAATCTGAAGAGAATTTATTCTTATGTAGTACCTTCCTATTGTCGAAGGAACTCTAAAACATCAAGAAATTCTTTGGCTAGTAAAGAGTAATCGTTGGCACATTTGCTTTCAGGTGCTGTATTACAAATAGGTTTTCTTTCTACGTGAGCAATATCCACCTCAGGACAATTATGGATGAGAGTACGGAAAATACTGATGCCCTTTGGGATAAAATATTTTTTAATTTGATTAAGGTTGTGAGTAGAGTTGCCCCACTCGGGGTCATATTTTGTTATGAGTACCGCAAGGAGTTTTAAGCTTTTGTTATGCTTTCGAATCCCACCGATAAGTTCAAGGTAGGCAGCGAGGCCATCGAGGGCAAACTGGTCTGAAGGAGGAATGGGTATAATAATATAGTCCGATGCCATGAGTGCATTATTCATCATTACTCCAAGGTTGGGAGGAGTATCAAAAAATATAAAATCGTACTCATTTAATTGCGGATCCTGATTAATAAGTCGCTTGATTCCTAATACAGCATCTGAGGATTTGGCTATTTTTCTTTCCCATAGCATACATCTGGTGCTATTGGGAACTATCTTTAGGTTTGGATGGTAGGTTTCGCAGGCGAACTGTGATAGCAACCCTTCTCCTTCAGGAGCTTCAAGAGCATGCACAAGGGAGTAGTGGTTTTGGTCGTCAGAATTTTCAAGTAAAATTGAAGAACAGTTAGCCTGTGGGTCGGTATCAACTATTAGTATTTTCTTACCAAAATCTACGAGATAACTGGCAAGGTTGATAACGGATGCTGTTTTTCCAACACCCCCTTTTCGGTTACCCAATGTAATAAATAGAGGTGGATCCTGGTGAGTCATATGGTAATAGCTTATTGTATTGAAAGTTAGTAGGTTCTTTACCCGCATTGAAGGGGCTGATGTTCTGAAAATGAATATAATAATAAACCTTTAAATAGCAAGTTTGAAATATGAAGACTTCTTCCGCAATTCAGTTGATTGCGAGAGTTTTTTAAATAGAAAGCTTGTAGAGTTTATAAGGAAGTAGGAATATGAGTAATGTCTTAAAAGGGGTTTTGTTTTCGGCTCTGATCTTCCCGGGAGCCGGGCAGATAATCCTGTCAAGATACCTTCGGGGTGCAGTGCTTTTCGGTATCGCATTTTTAAGTGGAATTCTATGTGTTACCGCCGTTGTACGTCAGGCTGTGATAATGTTACAGGGTGTTGTGGATGGTGGTGAGGCTGCAACAATTCCAAGGGTGATGAGTATTGTTTTAGAGGCTTCAACTACTGCATCTACCATTTTTCTGAAAATATCCTTTTTGATAATGTTTAGCTGCTGGCTGTTTTCCGTGGTGGATGCTTGGCGAATAGGCAAAGAACTGGATCAAAAAAGTGTCGAAACAGAGGGGCTGTAGAAGAGTTACTATCCTTCTCGTGTGACACCTGGGCCAGTTATTGTGCTGTTGCCCCGGCTTCCAGGAATAATTTTAATCTGTAACGGAACACGTTCTTTCAATGCTCCCACATGTGATATTATACCGATAAGCTTATTTTCTTCACGAAGCTGAGCGAGTGTCTCAAGGGCTGATTCGAGAGCGTTTTCATCCAGCGTTCCAAATCCTTCATCTAGAAATAGTGAATCAACCCGAATGTTGTGAGAGGCCATACGCGAGAGTCCCAAGGCAAGTGCAAGGCTAACCAGAAATGATTCTCCACCGGACAAATTCTTTGTTGACCTGATTTCATCGGCTTGATACGTGTCAATCACATTGATGTCAAGTGGTTGAGTTTTGTCACGGAGCAAAATATAGCGATTGTCCATTTTTTTGAGATGAGAGTTTGCGTGGTGGATCATCATTTCAAATGTCAGTCCCTGAGCAAAGTTCCTGAATTTCTTTCCATCGGAAGATCCAATGAGTAAATGGAGCTTGTTCCAGGCACTGCATTTTTTCTTTTGTGCCTCAATAGCTGCTAACTGTATTGAGACTTTCCCTTTATCTTGAGTATTTCTTCTGAATTGTTCTTTTGCTGTGATTGTTTCTTTTTGAAGGGCTTCCACCTGTGTTTCCTGTTCCAGAAGCTGTTTCTTGATTTCTGCTTCAGTTTCACTGCAAAGATGCTTTTCTTTTTCAAGACGAAGTTGTGCGTACTTGTCTTTTCTAAGTGTAGTGAACTCGGTTTCTTTTTCCTGAAGTTTACTTTGCAGTTCCTGTAGTTGTATTAATTGCTGTGGCGTGCGAATAGCCTTTAAAAACTCATCAGAAGTTGCAAAGTTTGATTGGGTAATAGCTTTGGTGAAAGCATCCTTCTGAGTAGCTATTTCTTGTGATCGAGCTTGAGTTTCTATTGTAAGGTGATCTTGGAGTGTATGAGCCGCGGTGATTTTTCTTTCAACATCCCCTGCTTTTACCAGTGATTGAGCATGTGTTTCCCGTGCTTCAGCGACGGAGAGTTCAAGTTGTTTTTCTTCTGCCTCGGTTTCTTTTTGACCAAAAAGAGCTTCTCGTTTCTGTTGTAGTTCTTCAAAATTAGTTTTCAATAAATTACAGTGAACCTCCTGACCTGTGAGCAGTTTACTTTCTTTTGCACAAAATGTTTGTTTATGAGTTAATTCGGCGTCAAGCTTGATAAGTTTTGGGATAAGACGCTTTTCCTCATCTTTCTTTGCTTTCCAGAGGTTAATTCTCTGATTAAGCGTAAGGAGGATGTCGGATAAAGTATTCTTAGCAATTTTAAATGTTCCATGAGGGCGCAGTTTTTCAGAAAGATCATTTTCCAAAAGTTTCAATTCATCTGAAAGTTTCAATTCCTGGCGGGTAATATTTTCCTGATCTTTTTCAGCAGAAGCCAGATTATGCTGAACTGTAATGACTTCTTTTTCAAGGTTCTGGGTATGTGTTGTACGTTTCTGTATCTGGGTGTTCAGCGTATCGAGTTCTTTGGTCAGATTTTGATGATGAGTCAGCTCAGACTCAAGGATGTTTTTATGATCAACGGCTTTTTGTAACTCTTGTTGTAATTCATCTGAACCTATTTTTGAAAGGCAAGGTAGCTCGAGAGTCGAAAGGAGTTGTTCGATTGTTGTCTTTACTGTGTTTGACTGTTGTTGAGTTTCGTCAATTTGTTTACTGAGAAATTTCTTTTTTTCTTTTGACGCAATGTCTTCCCGGTTAAGAGCTGTAGTCTGATCAATGATTTCTTTTAACTCACCCTTAGCTTTCTCCAATTGTTGTTTTTCTTTGGATGTGGTTGGGGAATTGCCATGGTTGTATGGGTGATTGAGAGAGCCACAAAGGGGACATGGGGCGCCTTCAGCAAGATGTTTCCTGTCTTCCTCAAGGGTTTGAATTCTGGCAAGAAGAAGTAAATTATCTTCAAGAAGAGTAATTTGATTTTGTTTTACAGTATGTTCTTTCGTAATGAGAGAATGGATTTTGGTTCTTTCTTCTGCGTTTGTAATAATGATTTTGATTTGTTCTTGCAGCGTTATAATCCTCTTTATGGCGACGGTTTTCTGTTGAAAAAGGAGGGTAAGCTCATGGACACTTTTTTCACGATTTTTCGTTATGAAAAGGTTTTGCTGTAAATCAGAAAAATCGTTTCCATGTGAAAGGAGTTTGATATTCTCATTGATTTTCAAACATCTTTTTATTGCTAACGCAAGTTCATCTTGTGCACTGGTACGGTCTTTTTTGAGAGTTTGCAGAGAGTCTTTTTTGTTTTGAAGTTCCAGTATTTTCTGCTTTTGTGTCTGTTGAAAGTGCTCAAATTCAGGATATATTGCATCAAGTCGATGAATGATAAATTCAAGAGTAGCAAACTCTGTGGTGAGTTTTTCATCTCCTATATGGCTTTTAAAAAATGTATCGAGGTCATTTTTGTCACTTTGTAACTGTAGTAGCTGCTTTTTAGTCGTCTGTAGAGTTGACAATTCAATCTTTAATCTATCTCTGATACTATTGAGGGTAGTGGTCTGTTCTTGTAATACGTTTGTACTGTCTCGGAGTTTGTGATCAAGTTTCTCAACTCTCCTGATTACTACTACTACCCCTCTTTGTAATTCCATTGATTGTTGTAGTGTTTTTAGAGCCTGCCCAGTTGTAACTTCAATAGATTGTTTTGATTCATTAAGGCTGAAGGAATCTTTTTCGAGATTAGCCAGTTCATGCAGAGCGTTTCGCTGGGCTTCTTCCAGCTTTTGTACGGTACTATGGAGTGGAAAAATTTCTTTGGCGGCAAGGGCAGGTTGCAGGCTGCTTAAATATTCTTGGTGTTCCTCTTGCTCCTTTTTTAAAGTATCGAGTTGCTTACCATATCCTTTGTATTCTTTTTCAAGTTTTACAATGGTTTGAACCCAGGTAAGGTATGATTGATATGTGTTCAGTTGATTTCTTATTTTCTTATTTTCTTTCTCTGTCTCAATAATTCGTTTTTTGAGTTCCTCTTCCTCCTCAGGTTGCAGCAGGTTTATAGTTGAGAGTATCTGGTTACATTCTTTAAGTTTGTTTTGCTCCTCCGACTTCATTTCGTGGACTTTGATGGAAAGGCGGGAGTATATTTCAGTACCTGTTATCTGCTCGAGAAGAGGCGCACGTTCATCAGCAGATGCCTGAAGAAAGGCTGCAAATCTGCCCTGAGCCAGAAGGGTTGAACGGGTGAAACGGTCAAAATCCATCCCTGTTACTTCTTCAACCTTTTTTGCAACATTACGGATGCTGCTTTCAAGCAGTTTGTTTTTTACAGAATCGGTGATTTCATGTCTGGGTACTTGTAACTTTTCCTGAGCTTTCTGCCGTGAACGATGCTGTGACCAATGGCAGCGGAAGTTGCCTTTGGTAGTTGAAAATTCAACCTCAGCAAAACAAACACCAGTGTGTCTGCTCATAATCTGGTTGGATGACTTGGTTATTTTTCCAAGACGTGGCGTCGTGCCATACAAAGCAAGACAGATTGCGTCGAGCAGGGTCGATTTTCCGGCACCTGTAGGGCCTGTAATGGCGAAAAGATTATTTCCGGCATAGGCGGGAGATTTGAAGTCGATCTCCCATATTCCAGCCAATGAATTAAGATTTTGAAAGCGAATACGCTGAATCTTCACGGGTAATTATTCCTCAACCTGTATAGATTCAAGAGCTATAGCAAAGCTTTGTTCAAGCTCCTGGCGTTGCTCTCCTGGTATTTCGTGGAGTTCAAGACATTGCAGAAAAACCTGCTGCGGGGTGAGCTCTTCAAGTGTTTTTATAGAAGAAGTTTGTTGCAGGATATGGTCATAAATTCGTTTGTTGCTTATGCGAAGAACCTGCAAATGAGTACCGTGAACGGCGGAATGAACCTGTTCCTGTAAATCATCAATAAGATGCTGTCCCTTATAATTTATTTCAAGAAGTATACTCTTATTCTGCTTAGCTAATACATCAATGGTTTCTAAAATATATTCAATTTCACCATCAATACGCTCTAGAGCTTGAAAACAGGGGACTGCAATTTCCTCTACAGAGCATTGTCGATGTGTGTCGATTACCAGCACACACTTTTGCTCCTGAGCTTCTGTAAAACTCATGGCAAGAGGAGCTCCTGAATATCTGCGATGATCCTGTTTTGAAATTTTTTGAGGCATGTGAAGATGACCAAGCGCGAGATAGTCAATAACTGCGGGAAATGTATCAAGACCAACTTGAACAAGATGACCAACATAAAGCTCTCTGACCCCATCTCCTTGCCTAGTCTTGCCTCCCTGACAAAAAAGATGACCGGTGGCAATAATTGGGATTTCATTTTTTAGAGAATGTTTTTTCTGTTCGGCAAGTTTTGTGAGCTCAAGATAATGATTTTGAATACCCTGAAGAGTCCTGTTCTGTTTTTCATCAGGGTTTTCTTTGGCAACAGACAACCTGATATCCTTATCACGAAGGTAGGGAACAGCTAGTACTATGATCTCTGGATCACCATCGCTATTATTGAGTACGATGAGTTCATCTTCAATAGCATCAGGAACTTTTCCAATAATATGGATATTCAAGAATGAAAGAAGTTCGCGGGGTGCGTTGAGTAGAGTGGGAGAATCGTGATTTCCGCCAACAATAATGACATGCCGACAGCATGAGTGTGCAGTGCGGGAAAGGAACCTGTAATACATTTCCAGGCTTTTGTTTGATGGTGTTTGACTGTCAAAGACGTCACCCGCAACAATGAGGACATCAATTTCCTGCTTTTCAATACAGATTAAAAGCCAATCAAGAAAATCAGAGTGTTCCTGGTATCGTTGCCATCCGTAAAGCCTGTGCCCAAGATGCCAGTCTGAAGTGTGAAGTATGTTCATGGCAGTGCACCTTGAAGAGCACGCCAGCAGTGTAGATCTCTTCGTTGCGTAGAGAAAAAATGATCAGGACCAACAGTCACGGCCTGGTTTTTATTCAACCGTTATTATTTGATAGGGGCTGCAATGATTTGTTTCATCTTCTTGTTGAGTTTGAGTCGTCGTTTTGAAATGCTTTTTTTGATGACGAGTTTACAGTTGCCAATTCGAACTACAGTTCCAGCTAAAACAGTTCCTTTAAGGTCAATAAAAATTTTATCTATTCGAATACCTTGAGGCTCGTCGTCATTTTCATCGGGAGTATTGTCGAGAGTTCCTTTAAGGTCACCAACTCTTGAATAAAGGCCGGTACCGGGAATAAGATTCAGCTTGAGAAGTTTCATCTTTGTCTCAGAAGCATCCGCTTCCATTTTTCGGATTTTCTTTGATTTTCTATTTCCACCATAGCGTTGCAGCCATTTAATGATTTCATCTTCCTGAGCAGTGAGTTTTTTTCGGAGTTCTCTTTGGGTGACTAGTCTTTCGTAGTCAACACCGGCAGCAAGAAATGCTGGCTTGGAATTAGAGGAACCTACATGGCTTGTCGTTAAGGAGTCACCGGATATCGTTTCTCCACCTACGATGGTTGTACCCTCATTACAGAGGATAGCACCTTTTGCCAAAAGATTGCTGTAATAGGATTGTTTACGCATTACGACGTTTCCACCGCACTCAATATTGCCCTGTTCTATGAACTTAAAATCAATATCGCCTAGTGCCTTAATCTGCGTTTTTTTGCCTGTTATTCCTCCTTTTATTACTACGTTGGCCTCGCTCAATATGTTGGCAGACATGACTTCTTTTTTTATTTCAAGATCTCCGCCTGTGTGGACTTTAAAGCCGGGCTGAACAGCCCCATTGATTATAACGCAGCTTTTCGAGTCAATATTGCCGGTGTTGTAATCAATGTCGGTTAAAATGACCTGTTTAGAGCAGACTTTAATTTCGCAGTCATTGACCACGGTCAAAATACCATCTTTAGTGGCTCTGATTTCACCGCTCTCTTTTATAAACTTGACGTCCTGTTTGATTTTTATCTCAACATCCTTGCCACCATCGGGTTCTAGCTCCTGGCCAAGAACATCAATGCCTGTAGTACCTGGAACTGCGGATATTTTGGTTGCAAGGAGCTCATCTTTGGCAGTTGCAATCATAATTCTACGTTCACGGAAATCAATGCTACCATCTTCAAGGCGTTGGCCCGCAATCGGGCCTATCTCGAAAGCAAATTTAAGGTAAGCATCTGTTCCGAGCGATGACTGTATGCCGTGTGCTATCGGTATGTCTACGAAATCAGTATAGCCTTTTGCAATAACACCCTGGGCTTCCTGGAGGCTGTTTTGGTCAATTCCAAAGAGAATACCTGCTTCTTTTAAGAGCTCAGGGAGTGGTTCATTACGCACTGAACATTTTTTTGAGATTGGGGGCTGGAGGAGAAGTGTTGCCGTCATCTTGTCGCCGGAGACTTTAACCAAAGGGGTGATTGAGACAAGAAGAATAGGTTCTTCGTTGTCCTTTTGGGGCATGATGTCAATTCTAGGGTAGCCTATGGCTGAGGCTAATAAGGTGTCTCCGTCTTCTGAAAATTGAGTGTTTTTTCCAGATCGTACTGGACTTTTTTCAAAGCCTTTTTCTGAAAACTTTTCAAATTCCGGGAAAGAAAGAAGGGGCTGGTCTGATTTGACAAGTTCTGATATTGTAAGTTTTTCAGATATTTCTTCTGTTCCAACTGGAATGCGCTTTCTCGCGAAGTGGAAAGTTGGTTCTAAGTATTTCTTTTTATTAGTGACTTTTTTATTTGTGCTTTCGGCCATACTCTTCACTGCCCTTTCGGTGATACTGCTTGATAGTAATCCATGTACGTTACAATTCTTAATTCAATACTATCTGTATCGTCAGGATAAGTAAAGTATAAGGAGTGATATGGGACATTTTAGAGGTTTTTTCGGAGAGTGCTTGATGGTAATGGATAAGGGAGGAACAAAAAAAAGCAGGAGATGGGGAATCCCATCTCCTGCTGAGGTTTTTCGATTGTTATGAATCTGCCTGTAATTCCCAATAAAACGTCAGGGAACCGTGAGCTGAATCAAAAAGCATAGAAAATTAATTAATCTTCTATCTCACAATCATTACCTTCACATTCTATTGCTGCAACGAAGAAGAATGCTTTATAGCCATTCTTGTTAAGCTCCTGTGCCGCCATATCTGCACGTGCACCAGTGGTACAGTGAACATAAACTTTTTTGTCTTTTGGGATTTCAGAGAGACGAGACCCTACTTGATCAAGTGGTATGGAGATGGCATTTTTAAAACCACCACCAGCCGTTTCGTCATCTGTTCGCACATCAAGGATAACAGCACCTTTGTCTGCACCAGTTGCGGCTTTCACGAAATCAGCTTTTCCGATTTCGCCTTTTCCGAGTTTTCTTACCCAGTTAATTTCTGTTTCAACTGCGCCTTTAACAGTTTTTCCACCGGATTTTACCCAACCAGCATAATTTCCTGTAACAAGGGAAACTTTTTTGTAACCTTCATCACGAAGATCTTCGACAGCATCTGCAACATCATCAGTGTTATCACTGTATAAAACAACAGGTGCTTTCATTGGAATATCATCAAGCGCGTCATCAAGTGAATCGTATGGGATGCTTACAGAACGTGGAATACGTCCAGCTTTTGATTTCTTTTTAGAGCGTAGATCTATGAGGACTATATTACCCTTAGCAACGTTACCGTTGCTTGCATAAAAAAGGTTACCAGCTTTAACCCAGGCAGGTTCGCCTTCAAGGTAAACTTTAACGTTTTTGTATCCGTCTTTAATCGCCGAACCGGCGACTTTAGTTGACATGCCTCATGTGGGCCCTCCGCAATAAGTAATAATCAATGCGTTTTTGTCTTTCGGTAAGAGCTTCCCTGCTTTGGCTTTGTATTCCTTGGTACCGATACTTATTGCGCCGGGCATATGGCCTGCCGCGTAACGTTTTCCAGGACGAGCATCAATGAGAGTAAAGCTGCTACCAGCATCAACTAAGGCTTTCATTTCTGCTGTTTTGATTTCAGAAACGCCCTTAGGAAGTTTGGCAAGTTTTGGCTTTACAACTGTTGCCCAAGGCTGACCGCCACGCATTTCATAGAAAATTATTGAAGCATGACCTTTGGCTGCATGTGAAACACCTTTAGTCTTATCATCAAATTTGACCATTATTGTTTTGGCTGCTTTACCTTTGCCAACAACAATGGAAATACTTTTTGCTTTATTAGACTTCCCTACAACTTTCCCCACGTACTTTTTGCCATCAGGCGATTTTGCCTTGGCACTTGCCGCAGGTTTGGCTGCAGCGGTGGTTGAACTCGTGTCCTGTCCACATCCGGTCACCAGAAAAGATGCCATGATGAGAAAAGGAATAAATTTGATCAACTTCTTCTTCATACTTCCTCCAAAAAGTTAAAGAAATGATTAGGTGCAAAAGTTACATTAATTGTGAAAAAAACTTTGCACATTCAACAGAGTGGTACCTGTTATATAAAAATATATAGCCTGATTTTATTATTGGGTGCTGAAATGAAAAACAGTTTTATATCTCAAGTTGTAAAAGAGTATACAATATTTTTACTTACAAGGGTAAAGATAAATGTTTGAAATGACGGTTAAAGTGTTTAGTTTATTTCTTTAATATTGTGGTTTCAATGTGTTAAGGAGAACTGTCCAAAGGGGGGTGATTGTAATTAGTTTGTTATTTCACCTTCCCTGGAACTTTTTTACGTTTGTGAATGGTTTTAAAAATGACTTATTGGCGATAAAGAATTTTGAGAATCTTGTCCCTGTTGTTTTTTGTTTGATTCAGGAGAATAGAAAAAGGTCTGACTGAAGTTCCTTTAGTTATAAAACCTGCATAGCAGAAAACACCAGATTTTCGGAGTGTACCCGATTTCATCCGGACGCCATATTTTATAGGGATAAGAGACGTATAAGGTTTTAACTGTTCAAGAACGACCAGCATGGCTTCAGCGGTGATTCTGTTTTTTTTCGACAATCCTGATCCCTCGACCATGGAAATCTGTTGAGTTGTGAGTCCAAGAAAATTTCTGGTAAAATGATTCATCGCCATTTGACTCTTCTTCCATGTGGCAGGAAAACCATATTTTTTTGCTCCTATTGCGAGATATAACTGATTGGCCATAAAGTTATTCGAAGAGAACAGGCAGGACTCCACAAGACTACTTATTGTTTCGTCAGATGTGTATCGCAGGAGTAACGGAGTGCCTTGAGGAACGACACCCTGCTTGATTTCACCTCTTACCTGTACTCCCTGTTCTTCAAGGAGTGCCTTGAAAAGTTGACCGCTGTAAAGAAGACTGTTGGAGAGAGAAGAGTGCTGCGGAAACGAATCGACATTTACCCTATGATAGCCACTGTCCAGTTTTTCACCAATTCGTCCCATTATCGACAAATAGGGTGTTTGAGATTCAGGGGATTGTACTTTTGCTCTGTGGTAAACCTTTAAAGGAACTGTGTTGAAATTGACCCCGAGGGCTGTGTTCCTGACATCGTATGGATTTGATGAATTTTCAGATCCTTCTGTGAGTACATGTTCAAGAGCAAAGGCTGAATCATCAAGGATAATATGATGGATATCCTTTTCTGTTATAAGTTCACATATGAGTCTGATTTTTTCTGAAACGAGAAAGGGATCGCCACCGCCTTTTATGTAGAGATTGTGTGCTGAGTCGAGATACAAATCTGTCTGAAAATAATGATCGGGGCCAAGTATCTTGAGAGCAGCAAGGCTGGTAACAAGCTTAATCGTTGAGGCGGGAATAAAAGGTGTCCGTAGTGATTTTGAATATACAGTGGTACGGTTTTTTTGAAGTGCGTAGCCACCGTTCTTAATATATTTACTGATGCCAGGAAGTTCCTGAGCATGTATGTGTGTTTGAAAAAATAAGAGTGCACAAATAAGAAAAACTGCTCTGGATAGATGGGACAGGACAATCTTCCGGAGCAGTTTTTGTTTCAGCATCGCTAACACTGACAAAACGTGAAGAAATCAGATTTTGGGCAGTTTCGCCATGGATGCAGCGATGGCTTCTTTCGGGTAATCATAGTCATGGAGATCACCAGAAAAGTATTTGTCATATGATGCCATATCGATAAGACCATGTCCTGAAAAGTTGAAGAGAATGGTCTGAGGTTTATCCAGTTCACGAGTGGCCTCAATGATGGCTCCACGGATAGCATGGCAAGTCTCTGGAGCAGGTATAATACCCTCAGTTCTGGCGAAAAGGACTCCGGCTTCAAAACATTCGAGTTGATGAACTTTCATGGGATCAATAATCTTTTCACGAACCATGGCTGAAACGATGGGAGACATTCCGTGGTAACGAAGTCCGCCGGCATGGATTCCTGGAGGAATGAAATCATGTCCAAGAGTGTACATATTGAGCAACGGAGTGGTTTGAGCCACATCACCAAAGTCGTATGCAAGGGTTCCACCGGTAAGTGTTGGGCACGATGCCGGTTCAACACCAACAAAACGAATCTTTTTGCCGTTCAGATAGTCCGGTACATAGGGGCAGGCGAGACCTGCAAAATTTGATCCGCCACCGCAGCAACCAACAATAACATCCGGGTAGTCTCCAGCAATTTCCATCTGTTTTTGAGCTTCAAGTCCAATAATGGACTGATGCAGTATAACGTGATTTAAAACAGAACCAAGTGCGTAGTTGGTATCTTCACGGCTCGCTGCATCCTCAATGGCTTCTGAAATAGCTATGCCTAGGGAACCTGCCGTATCTGGATATTGTTCGCGGATCTGACGGCCAATGTTTGTCTCATCACTTGGGCTTGCCACGATGGAGGCGCCAAATGTGTGCATCATTGATTTACGGTATGGTTTCTGGTCAAAAGAAATCTTAACCATGTAAACCTTACATTCCAAACCAAATTTCTGAGTTGCAAAGGAGAGGGCACTACCCCATTGCCCGGCACCTGTTTCTGTGGCCAGACGTTTAACACCTTCTTTAGAATTATAATATGCCTGTGGTACTGCAGAGTTTGGTTTATGTGATCCAACCGGAGAAACACCTTCATTTTTGAAGTAAATTTTAGATTTTGTTCCCAGTGCTTGTTCAAGAGCTCTGGCACGAACCATTGGAGATGGGCGCCAGATTTTCAGAACGTCGAGGACTTCTTCGGGGATATCAATGAGTCGTTCCTGTGACATTTCCTGTTCAAGGAGTGCCATCGGGAAAATTGCACCGAGTTTTTCAGGCCCCATGGGTTCTTTTGTCTCGGGATCAAGAGGGGGAAGTAGACCATTTGGAATGTCCGGCCCCACATTGTACCATTGGGTGGGCATCTCATCATCACGAAGAACGATTTTCTTAGTTGTCATAGAGTCTCTCCTTGTTAAAACTGCATGATATTTAAAATTTATACACAAATCCCAGAATCAAGTGAACACACATTTGTACCATTAGAAGTGACCTGAAGCAACAGGATTTACGACTACCCCCACAACGAGGTATAGGGGCTAGATTTCTTTCCAACCGGTTTTTATGACCACTGAAGAGAGTAAATCATCCTGATCTTTCTGGAGGATGGCTGCAATGGCTTCAATCGGCTTAACTCCAGCCTGACTTGCTCTACTGATGAGTTCAAGAGCTACTATGTTGTCTTCAATGATCTCAAAAGCAACAGTGAGAGGTCTGAAATCTATTTCCTTAACCTTGCCTTTACGTACTCTTTTCAGTGTGAAACTCTCAGTGTTAAGGAATTGTTCTATCAACTCCTTATCGTGTTCGGTCAGGGCAGGGTACAGGGTGATTCGATAGGAACTTAATAATTCCTGAGGAACTTTTCCGTTACTCAGTGTTATATCTTGAACTTCAAGCCCTGGAGGCATCTGTTTATTTAATCTCTGTTTTGCTTCATTGAGATCATCAAGCGGGGCAGGAAGATCCATAACAAAATATTCAGCAAGACTTTGCGTACCAACAGGCATTGCCGGTCCGAACGAAACCTTGGGGGAAGGGTTAAAGCCTTTTGAGAAGTTGGTAGTGATTTTTGCGCGACGCAGGATACGAAAAACAATCTGAAGGATTTCAAGATGGCCAAGGTAACAGATATCCCCCAAACGAGAGTAATTGACGGTATATTGGAAATGCGGGTCTTCTACCTGTTGAGGCTTCTGAGTTGCTGTAATTGATTGAACAGGTGCTTTTCCATCAGTGTCTTTCTTCTTCTGCTTTCTATCAATGACGATTGGTTTAATGGTTTTAAAATCGCATAGACCACATTTTTGACAGTCATGGTAACGACAATCTGGAGTATAGGCTTCGGCGTGGGCCTTTGTTAATTCTTCTTTGAGAAAACTTTCATCCACACCACTGCTGAGATGCTGCCATGGAAGAACCTCTTCCAGGTCTCTTTCACGCAGAAAATCATCAAGAACCAGTGAACATTCGTCAGCTGCCTCCTGCCATCTGGCAAGATTGAAGTAATCAGACCAGCTGTCAAGTCTGGCTCCTTTTTCCCACACTGTCTCAAGAAGTCTTGCAAGACGTCTGTCTCCTCTTGAAAATACCCCTTCCAGGAGGCTTTGTTCGGGGTCATGCCATTTAAGATTAATGCCTTTTCTGGGAAGTGTTTTTTTCAGCAGGGTGATTTTTTCCTGACTTTCTTTCATTGATATCTGAGCATTCCATTGGAATGGAGTGTGAGGTTTAGGGACAAAGGTGCCAACGCTTACATTGATCTGTTGACGACCTCTTCCACCTGATTGGCTTCCAACTGATTTTGTCTTTTTGGCAAGATTAGCGATGGCTTCAATGTCCTCAAGTGTTTCTGTAGGCAGGCCGATCATGAAATAGAGTTTCATGACTTTCCAGCCAAGTCCGAAGGCATCTTTGCTGGTGGTGAGGAGATCGTCTTCGCTGATACCTTTATTGATGACTCGGCGCAATCGCTCGCTACCGGCTTCAGGAGCAAGGGTAAATCCTGTTTTTCTGACCCGTTTAATTTGATCCATAAGCTCCTGGGTTAGGGTGCCGACACGCATGGATGGCATGGAAACGGAGATTGCTTTATCGGCAAAGCGATCCATCAGCTGTGGTAGTGATGTAGCGAGACATGAATAATCACCGGTGGAAAGGGATAGAAGAGCAAGTTCGTTAAAACCTGAATTTTCGATGCCCTGACTGGCAAGCTCGAAAATTTGTTCTGGGGATCGTTCACGGACAGGTCTGTAAATGATTCCAGCCTGACAGAAACGACATCCCCTTGTGCAGCCCCTTGCTACTTCAACTCCTAATCTGTCATGGACAATTTTAGAATTGGGCACAAGTGGGTGAAGAAGGTGATCAAGTTTTGAGAGATCGCTAAGAATCCTGCGTGTAACTTGATGGGCATCATTATTGAGAGCTTTGACTTCGGCAATAGTACCGTCTTCTCTATAGACAGGCTCAAAATGTGAGGGGATGTATACACCGTGGATCGTGGCAAGCCTGTTGAGGATTTCAGCCCGCGGGAGTTTTTCTTTTCTACAGATACGAACACATTCTGCAATTTCAAGAATGGCTTCTTCGCCGTCACCGAGAAGGATAGCATCGAAAAAGTCTGCGACAGGCTCGGGGTTAAGGCTGCAGGAGCCACCACCTAGAACGATTGGCATTTCTTCGTCGCGATCAGTTGAGCGGAACGGAATTCCTGCGAGATCAAGGATAGTCAGGATGTTTGTGTAGCAAAGTTCATAGGGAAGAGTGATGCCGATGAGGTCAAAGTCCAGCAGGGGGCGATTGGTCTCAAGGGAACAGAGAGGAAGCTCACGTGAACGAAGGAGCTCTTCCATATCCTTGGCAGGGCAGTAACAACGTTCAGCAAGTACCTTGTTTTGACTGTTTAAAATGTGGTAAAGTATCTGTAGGCCTTGGTGAGACATTCCAATTTCGTAAAGATCAGGAAAAATCAGAACGCAGTGGAGTGGGGTTTGATCCCATTCTTTTACGATGGCGTTGTATTCATGTCCAAGGTAACGTCCTGGTTTGTTAACGAAAGGTAAGGTTTCTCTCTGGTCAAATGTTTGTTTCATAGGGGGTCTGTTCGTATAAGTTTTGTGAATCGTGTTAGTTTATTGTTTTTGAAACGGTGCAAAAACGCAGGCTGTAGAATGATTTCCATGGTAGTCATTTACTGAAAAAAAGTTGACTTTACAAGAGTGGATAAGGTATGCAGGGAAGTATTCGATAAGTTCCTTGAAAAATAGAAGGTTAGGTGGATAATTTTATGAAGAGTCGTAGGGTTGTTTCTTTTTTGGCTATTGCACTATTTTTATTGTCCTTTGCAGGAATGCTTCAGGCAGGAAGTGGGAATATTAAAAGCATAGATTTTCAGAAAAATGACGCTCAGAGTGAATCTGTCAATTTTCATCTGGAGAGCAGATTGTACCCCAAAGTGTTTGCTCTCAAAGGTGATAAACCTCGTATTGTTGTGGATTTTATGGAAACAACTCTTGCCAAAACTGTTCCGGCTTCCCTGGATACGAAAGGGGGCATGATCAGTAAAATCCGAACGGGTCGTCATAGTGATAAAATCCGTGTTGTTTTGGATCTTAGTGCTGGCACTGCATCTAATTTTGATCAACACTATGATAAAGAAAGCAATGTGCTCAGCATTAGTGTTTTCTCTGCTGATTTTCCTGTAAAACAAAAAACTGAAATTGTTACTCAGGATGAAGGTGTTGAAACAGTCCTGACAAATACTAAAGTTAAGACGATAAAACCTGAACCAAAGCAGGAAAAAGTTGTTATAATACCAGAGCTTCAGGAGCCTGCGAAAAGTGTACCCGAGGGAGTTGTGGCTCAAGAAGGTCCTGTGGCTGATCCGCTGCTTTTAGAAGTATACTTTGAAGATACTTCTAATAAAGGAGAGATGGTTCTCTTTAAATTGAATGGTTTTTATCCTCCCAGTGTGAGGGGGGAGGAGGAGGGAACTCCAGTTGTCATTTGTGACTTTGCAGGTACGAGACTTGCTGAAGAAGTGCCTGAGATAAAGAATATTAAAGGAAAGTATATTGATAAAGTCACAGTTAAAAAACTTGAGGGTTCTGATATTGTTCGGGTTGCTATCGAGTTAATCCCCAATGGAAACTATGATTTGCAGCAGGTGTTTTTTAAAGAGGATAACCTTTTTGTGATTATTGTTAATTCTTT
>DAOWDZ010000058.1 GCA_030638765.1 Desulfocapsa sp. | reverse complement strand
TATTTGTATTTGTAGTCATGGTGTCCTCCGTTGGAGTGTTGGTTGGTTAACTCTTTCGTTTTCTTGCTTTGTATACAGCAGGAAGGATGCCAGTTTCACCACAGACACAGCCTTTTCTCGTTGATCCCACTCAACGTATTGATTTTACATTGTTTAAAATTCTACAATCCTCCGACTACGCCCATCCACACACATGGTGCACCAAAACCCCACTAGACCCAATTGTGTGGCATATGTTTCACTTAGTGTGGTTTTTACTCAACACTAGTGTTGCTATCCTTCTGGATAGGTGTGGCAAAGAGCGGTTTTAACCGTTATTTAGGAATTTTTTCGTTAAACGTCCTCGCCCATGCCTCGCTTGCAGATTAAGATGATAGAAAACCTCAAAATCACTCGTTCTGTCTTTGAACAATAGACTAGATTAAAATTGCTGAACATTAATTTCCCTAAATCTTGCCTGGGAGCAAATAAAAGGGTAATTAAAAATGATACGATCTCCTCTCCTATATATAAGGAGATCAAAAAGTTTTGGTTCGCACGAAAAGGAGTTATTCAATGCAGAAAATAAACTTAGCTGAAAAGTTTTCTCTCTTCACAAACCATTGGGAACCAAAGATCCTTGGAGAACTCAATGATCAATATGTCAAAATAGCAAAACTTAAAGGTGAATTCGTATGGCATCAGCACAAAAATGAAGATGAACTCTTTTCAGTCATCAAAGGTTCTTTAACCATAAAATTACGAGACAAAGATATAATTCTTGAGGAAGGAGAATTTATAATTATTCCTAAAGGGATCGAGCATATGCCCGTTGCAGAAGAAGAAGTCCATGTGCTCATGTTTGAGCCAAAAGGCACTGTAAATACAGGAGACACAGAGTCTCACAAAACTCTTGGTAAACTGGAAAAAATTTAGTCAGCTGTGAAATGATCTGTGACCAGTTGCAAATCAGCATAGTCCATTTTTACTGGAATTCTGGATACCCACACACAGTATTTTAAGCCGACTGTTCCGATTTATAAATACACCCTCAGCCTTGGCCAAGATAGAGGGTTAACAAACAATACGTGCGTTGCTGTCTAAAGATGGAGAATTTTTTGATATACTTAGAAGTATCCTATTGATTATTCACACCAAGATCACCGTATGTCCCATATTATTTGCTATGGTAGTTTTTCTATGAGTTTGTTGGTGTGAAGTTGCTTATCACTCATCTTTATTTTTTTTCCATCGACGGAATACATTGAACCAGAAATAGCTGCCGAATCTTTATAAAATATTTCTTTGATTATTTCACCGCCTTCAGAATAAAATTCTTGAACGCCATTTTGCTTTCCATTCAGGTAAGTTGTTAAAATCTCTAATTTTCCTGTTTCATAGTATAACTTGGCGATGCCATCTTTCTTTTCATCTTTGAATGGAGTTTCTAACTCTAGCCTTCCTGTTTTGTAGTATAATTTGGTGGTTCCTTGAAGTTTTCCATTTTTGTATGAGTATTCCGTACTTAATTCACCTGACTTGAAATAATCTTTTCTAATTCCGTCTGTTTTTCCATTTTTAAAAGGGATTTCCGACTTCAACAGCCCAGACTTACGGTATTTCTGTAAAACTCCATTTTTCTTTCCAGCTTTAAAATGATTTACAAGTTTCAACGTCCCTGACTCATAAAATCCTTTGACCGTTCCATTTTGCTTTCCATCCTTATATTGATATTCAAACATTAATTTCCCTGATTTATAATATCTCTTTTCTATCCCATTTTTAGCACCATTAATAAACTGGGACTCAACCTCCAGCTCACCTGATTGGTAGTATGCTTTCTGGGTACCGTGTCTTGTATCATCTTTCCAGTGCGCTATATATTTGACACCATCGGGAAATACTATTGTTCCTTCTCCGGTTCTGTTACCATTTAAAAACTGTCCGGCATACGTTGACCCATCAGGGTATGAGTAAGTCCCTTTACCGTTAACTTTCCCATTCTTCCATTGACCTACATACTTACTACCATCAGAAAGAATTTCTGTTCCTTGACCGTGAGGTTTATTGTTCTTCCATTGTCCAGTATATTTTTTTCCATTGGGAAAAGTATATGTTCCTTCGCCATTTCTTTTCCCATTTTCAAACTGTCCTACATACTTTCTCCCCTTAGATAAGTTGTCTGTTCCATATCCATTAACACAATCACCACTTGCACATTCACCAAAGGTAATCGAAGGAATAAGAATAAATATTCCAATAACAGGTAGAAGTTTTATTTTTTTCATTTCATTTCTCCTTCACTTTAGATCACTCCGTCTTAACAATTATTAATTGTCTAATTGTTGAGAATCAATCACTGTCCCTGATCATCTTTTGCCTGACTACTTGAAGCAAAAATAGTCAATAACAGTACCAACAGGTAGAATGCTTTTCTCATAACAGGTTGTATCCTATACTTTTTCAAGAACAATAATACTTAGATGAAATGTTGTATCTCTGGCATGCAGTAGGTTTTTTTCAAGAGTAACAAAAGGTTAAAGTTATCGACTTCCTCAAAATAATGTTTCACTTATTTTATCACACCAGAAAGAGTTAGTATAGTACAGAAGATGGAAGGACATATCCGAAGAAATCCAGTGATAACTGGCTGATCATTTAAGAAAAGCTGCGTCTATTACATTATTGCTGATTATCTGTCTGACTCAATAAAACCTAATTTTGCAAAGCCTCAAGCCAGATATGACACCTGCAGTTAAAAGAAGTAACGCGCCCTCAATTCAACTTTATTTGAATTAACCTTTTCTCCATACTCTGTATGTTTTTCACCACCAATCACTGAAAACTTCAAACGAAATTCCCAATTCGTTATCCCCGTATACATAGCTTCCGGGGTTAACGTATAACTCTGGTCTTCAAGATTAACAATTGCAGTTATACCGGGAGTAAAATATAGGATATCAAAGGGTTCCTTCTGGGTAATCCTGGCATACATATAATGACGCCCGGGTTGTGGTTGGCCATATCCCCTCAAGCTAACTTCTCTAGCCCTATCCAAGAGTAAGGAACTTGCTCCATCACTCTCTGCCAGACCATCTTCCGCCAGTTGATAGAAATCCACCATCTCATCATCACTATATCCACCACCATTGTAATAATACTCAACAATGGATGTGACGTCTGTTTCGGATAGATAACGAATTCCCAGTAAACTTGAAAAAACCTTATTTTCTTCATATGAAGATGAGTTATCAGTTTCAAGTATTAGCTTCTTATGCTCAGGAGTATAGGAAAACTCACCATGAATTTCAAAATTTGTGGCAAGATTTGTAGAGAAATCCACACCAAAACGATCCGACCGACTATCACCTGCTAAAAACACAAAATCTATATCGATATCCCGATATAAAAGGTACAGCTTAGCTGCGAGATTGACGTTATCCTCTTCACCGAAATCATCGTTAACATCTTCCCATACCGGCAATACAGCCACAGTAATGGCTGCGGTTTGCAAAGCACCCTGAAAGCTTTTAATAAAATCACCTTCAAAGGTTATATATCCTTCAAGAGCATCTTCAGGATTATTGGGATCTTTACGACGATTAACAAACCCAACCGGATTCCAGGCATACCCCTTCCCCCATTTGTAGGATTTTTTACCAAGTGAAAAAGTGGCTGTGGGAGCGGGCTGCAAAGATGCATATGCGGTATTTACAAGAGTCAGATCTCTCCAGCCAATGGTATCTTGCTGACCTGAAGCTTTGAGCTGCAGAAAAAAAGTGCTTATACCATACTCATAGCTGGCATCAACCTGTACACTTCCGTAAAGAAGATCCATGGTGGACAGATCCGGATCTTCAAGGTTTAAATTTGTAAATATCGCCCCCTGATTGATATCCATGTGTTCGCCACGCAGTTCAAGATACCCCCCAACTTTGTAGGGGCTTTTCTCTATCTCATCAAGATCGAAGGAGAATTCATCCACCGCATACAAAAAAGAAGGTACCAGAACAACACTGCATACAAACAAAGAAGCAGAGAGAACAATTGGCCATCTCCTGAAAAGAGGGTCCATTTTACTTTCGCAATTCATTAATTTTAGACATGTAATTCAGAGTAAAAACTTCTTCAGCAAACTCTCTTTTTTCAACTTTTGCAAAAAGCATCACAGAACGATATCCTTTATGCAGCGGGCTGTCCGTCTCAAGAACAGATGGCCGAACAATACCATCGCCATAATCCTGTATTTTAGAATATCGTAGCGTCTTAATAAGCATTCCACTCGCGGCATAACATTCGATGTTCATTGGCAGCAGAGTTTCCTTATCAACTGACATGACCAGATGATCATAGGCAACAGATGGTGTTTTTGCCTTCAAATCAAGCGTGTAAGTTTTCTCCTGTTCTGTAATTCCTTCTGCATTATACTCAACACCATAATCAAGACGAAGAATATCAGAATTATTAAAAATACCACCGATCACAGACTGAAGACTGGTAATACGCAGCGGTTTACCCACATTTGGAATGTAGAGCCACATCTTATCACAAAGGAGTAACGTCGCCCTTCCCTTTTCTCTCTCATGATAAGTAAATAAGGCAACCATCTTGTCCTGACCAGTTTTCACGGTATACAAAACGAACTCTTTCTTCTTACCATCAGGTTCAACATTGATCAGCTTTCTATACATCTCATAGGACTGAGGTTGCATATTGCCATCCACCTGACGGAGGATTTCATTGCCATCAAGTGCAAAAGCTGTTCCTGAAAGCAGAAGCAGCATCAAAAATGAACATGTTATTTTTTTTATACTGTGCATAATTATTATCCTTTTATTTACTACTCATTAAACATAATGATTTGTCAGATGGAATCGTAAAAAGCTTCATATGCGAGGCGCGTAAATTTTCTATTATTTCTTCGTACTGGAGTACGTCGTAATGACAGAAAACTTACAGCAACGAAGCAGATGAAGAGTTTTTTCGATTCCATTAAACATGGCGTAGAGCTGTTATTGGATCCATTCTCGCTGCTTTCCATGCAGGCTGCAGACTGGCGAGTACTGAAATCCCGACAACAATGACCGAAACAGTGATCACATCAATACTATCGATGGTTGGAGATAGAAGAAGACCTTTCTGCCGTCCAAAGTCAAAACTGATCTGAGAGACATTCATGGCATAAATTGAGGCCAGACTGATAACAACACCAATCATTGTTCCAAGCATTCCCAGCAGAAAACCCTCCATGATAAACAGGGACAGAATTTTATTGGGAGCAGTACCAATTGCTGCAATTGTACCAATCTCATTAATACGCTCATATACTGCCATGATCATCACGTTCATGATACTCACCAGGACAATTGCAACCAGCATGATCTTAATAAACAGGGTCATCAGATCGATCATACGGGCAATATTGAAAAACGGAGAAAGTGTCTCCCAGGTGTGCACATCAAAAATCGGTTGATCCTTCTTGTTTTTCATTTCCCCAAGAATTCCCTTCAGGCCTTCATAGTCAGATTCCAGAGTGGCAATATCTTTTAGACGAATGGCAATCTCACTAACCTCTTTGTCTTCCATACGCAGAAGGCTTCTGGCATCCTCAATATGAACAACACCATCACGTCCACCAGGTCCTGAAATACCTTCAAGTATCCCTCGAACAGTAAAGGGCTGGCCATTCACAGAACCATCTTTATTAGTTGCCACAAGTACGATGGAATCCCCAATCTTCACCTTCATACCCTTGGCAATCAGTTCAGGAACAAGAATTTCACCTCTGGCGATAAGTCCTTCTTTCTTGCCCTTGATAATACGTTTCAAAAGCATGGGAACTGTCTTGAGTTCCTGTTCAGGATTGACTGCATTAAGGCGGATATTAGTAGTTTCAGTGTAATTACTAAACATGGCACCTATTTTGATGCGCATGGAGTATGCTTCAACATTTGGATTTTCATCCAGATTTTTCTTAACGACACCCATCTGCTTTCCATTCATGTTCTTATCAAGCGGCAAGCTATCAATGGAAGCCATATACCCCTTACGGTGAACCTGTAAGTGCCCGATCATGGAATCAGTAATCTGGCCGATCATCATACTTTTAAAAGAACCGGCAATTGACATAAAGAGCAATACAGCAACTACACCAAGTGTGATAAGAGTGGACGTAAGCATTGTGCGTCGCATATAACGCCTGAGATTGCGCAGGGCGAGTTTGAATATATTAAGCATTGGGCACTCCTCCTTCGCTTTCTATCAATTTACCATCCTCAAGAGTAAAAATTGTTTCCGCATTGTTCACTACCTTGGGATCATGAGTGGAAAAAAGGAAACTGGTTCCAAATT
>DAOWDZ010000272.1 GCA_030638765.1 Desulfocapsa sp. | reverse complement strand
GGTCATCCACAATAAGAATTTTTGAAATCATCACCTAGCCCTGCTCCCGACAGGCTGACTCTGGTACCGCAAGTTTTTCCAGTTCGTATGTCAAGGGTGGCACCAATTGCCTTTGCCCTGTATTGCATGGTATGGAGGCCCAAGCCCTTTTTCTTTCTTTGTTCAGGAATTCCCAGGCCATCATCAATAATAGTGACAGATAGAGAGTTGTTAGAGCGTTGAATTTCAATGTTAATATTCCGTGGTTTTCCATGTTTTGCTGCATTGAACATTGCTTCACGTACAATGTAGTATACATTCGGAGTGATAGTATTTGCAAGGGGTTCGACGTTATTGTCAAAAAGCAATGTGCAGGATAGTGGATATCGTCCTTCGACTTCAGTTGTTAATTCTTCAATGGCAGCCTGGAGTCCGTGTTCTATTATGTGCACAGGATACAGCCCACGAGAGAGTCGTCGTGTTTTCTCAATAGCATCTCGTATGAGGTCACGAATTGTTGAGAGCTGCCTGGCGTGTTTCGGGAGCTGTTTTTCGAGTTTTTGCTGTAAAACCTTACTCAACAACTCAACTCCGCTGAGATGAGAACCTAGATCGTCATGGAGGTCACGACCGATTTTGCTGCGCTCTTCTTCACCCACTGCGATGACTTGTCTTTCCAGTCTGGCCATTTCCATTTCAGAACAGGTTTTCTGGTTGTGGAGCCACATGCCCTCAAGAAGCATGGTCATCTGGCGTATGTCGGAGTTATCATATTCTCTGGTGCTATTGCATACTCCGGCTACCAGAATAGTTGTATTTTTTTCGTTTACCGGGATATCCATGCGACGTGCAACTTCGTTTTTGTATGGGTATGTAGAGTGTTTTGAAAGTTCATCCGCTGAGTTGAAAATGGATGTTTTCTTCTGCAAGATACAACTTCCAGTGAGACCGCTGTCAGAAAGATGGCGTGGAGGAAAGTCTTCGTTTGGACTGAGTCCGATGTCGCCTGTACTGATGTTTATTTGAGAGCATAGAGTGCAGTGAGTCTGAGCGTGGTTAACAAGAGCCATATAGCCTCTGTCACTGTCGGTAATCTGGATAATTCTGTGCAGGACAAAATCATACTTGTCTCTGATACTGTACTCTTCCATTTCGCTGAGTTGGAGCAGGGTATCCAGCCGTAGCTCGTCACGACGAAGAAAATGCTCTTTCTGAACGATATCATCCACCATGGTATTGGCAAGTTCAGCCAGGTCTTCGAATTCTGAAAAAGTGGAATCGCTATGGCTGATTTTTACTCTGGTGTGGGCTGCTTTTCTAAAAAAAGTGGTAAACAGGTTAATGTCATGCTTGATCCTCACTGAATGGTAGTACGCCATACTTGTTAAAAAAAGAACAGCCGTAACCAGAAGTCCAAGGAAAATAAAAGCATTCTTGATGGATGTTGACGTTGCAGACTGTTTTTCGTTAATGATTGCTTTTTCCATGGCAGTCATGGAGATGTCAACGAGAAGAATCCAATTCCAGTCGGGATAGTGATTAATAAAGGAGAGTCGCTGCTGTTCCTTGTTGGAAAAAGTGTCGAAAAAGCGATAGAGGAGGATGCTTCCGGTGGTGTTATGGAGGCCCGTTTCTAACATTGTTTTTCCATATTTTTCACCACGTTTGTTTACCAAGTCAGTGATTGATCTGCCGATGAGAGCACTGTTCTGATGGCTGAGGATAGTTCCGTTCGAGTTAAAACAGATAACATGTCCGTTTTTACTGAATTGCATGTTTTGCATCGTGGTGAGTACCTCTTCCTGAAGTACTACCTTTGCAACTTCATGGGAAGTTGCTGCTCCGATGTACCAGTCGAATGGTTTGAAATATTTAACAAAGCTCATGCCTGGGAAATGAAGTGCATTATCTTCTTTTTTGCGGTAAATACCGGCCCCTTTTTCATGAATAATATGGGTTATATCTGAAATGATTGTCTTGTATTGTCCCTCTCTTACTTCCAGGGAGTTGTGTCCTTCAAGGAGAGGATCATTCGCAAAAAGGTCTATGGTGTTATCCGTAATTCTTCCTGTGAAATAATAGCCTTGACCGTTGTTCCAGCGTATGGGGCGCAGTGTCTCGGTCACCATGGAACGAAGCTGAGCGTTGGTCATTGTGTCCTTATGCATCTAATAAATCTGTGGAGCCATCGTGTATTCGGATTGGACTGTCAGACGTAATGTATCTTCACTATCCAATATGGCCTGATGGCGTTGCTGGTCTATGAATTTCAGGACATTCTCAAGTTCTTCCTGTACCCTTTCCTGGTACAGTTCCTTATAGTTTTGTTCTATATTGGAGATGCTTTGACGATAGTTCTGATATTCATTAAGTGTCCAAAACAGTGCTATAAAAAGTGCAAGTGACAGGAGTACAAGCAGAGACGATCGAAAAGGGGCAGCTGAGAGGGATGGTCGGCGTGGTGAGAGCAGCATCAGGTTACCAGCGGAAATGATGCTTTGTTATTCATCTGTTTCCAGTTTTCTGATGGTTGGGGAAATGGTGCTGAGTTCAACACTCTTCATATTGTGGCGACTTTTTTCGCCAAGATGAAAAACAACTTCCCCCAGTTTGAATTTGCTCGTTTGTTGTATCATCAGGATGAATTTTTCTCGTGTTAATTTGCCAGGAATTAACTCTGCAATGGAGGCAAAGAGTTTAGCTGCAATGTAGCCTTCCAGACTGGTGAATCCCAATGGGTAGTTTCGTTGGTATTTTTGCATAGCTTGCTGATATTCACGAACAAGTGGGATGCTGTCGTCCCAGGGAAAAGGCACAACCTGTGAGACAATGACATCTTCACCGTATTGACCTAGTGCGTCCTTCAGGCTGTTAGTTTCAACAAAGGATATGTTACAGTAGATTCTTTTTCCCGGTTGTTTGGCTTTGCTGAGTTTAATGAATTCCGAGCAGGCAGCATAGGTTCCAACCAGAATGACAGCTTCCGGGGCTTCCCGATAAATTTCTTGTAATCCTCCCATGACAGCCACGGTGTTTCTTTCATAACTGCCAATGGACATAAGTTGCAAATCTCGTTTTTGCAAGGCCAGTTTGATGCCTTC
>DAOWDZ010000144.1 GCA_030638765.1 Desulfocapsa sp. | reverse complement strand
TGTGTTTCTCGTCCAACCAATCCGACAGGTAATGTACTCACCGATGATGAGATTGCAAAACTTGATATTCTGGCGCGTGAAAATGATATTCCTCTTATTCTTGATAATGCCTATGGAGTACCGTTTCCAGGGATAATATTTACGGATGCAAAACCCATATGGAATGAAAATATCATAGTTTGCATGTCACTTTCAAAACTTGGACTCCCTGCTGCCAGAACCGGGATAATAATTGCACGAAAAGAAGTGATTAAGGCAGTAACCGGGATGAATGCCATCATGAATCTTTCCACTGGAAGTTTTGGTGCCATGCTTGCACATGACATTGTGGAAAGTGGTGAAGTTCTCAGCTTGAGCCAAAACGTAATACGTCCTTTTTATCAGGAAAAAATGGAAAAAGCAGTGCGGAAATTCCATGCAGCCCTTGATGGAACCCCCTATAAACTGCATAAGCCGGAAGGTGCTATGTTTCTCTGGCTCTGGTTTAAGGATCTCCCGATTTCAAGCCATGAATTGTATCAGCGTCTGAAAGCACGTAATGTTCTGGTGGTTTCCGGTCATTTCTTTTTCCCGGGTCTTGAGAGTGAATGGCAGCATCAGAATGAATGTATAAGAGTGACCTATTCCCAGGATGAAGAAAAAGTTGCAAAAGGTATAGAAATTATAGCAGAAGAAGTAAAGAAAGCCTATTCCTGATGGAGTAATAACGAATGAGTACCCCAATTTGTCGTTTGAAATACCTTGTTTACGCCGCAATGCTTTTTTGCAGCGCTCCTGTATCTGCTGAATGTTTACTGGGGGATTGTAAAAATGGTACAGGTGTACTGGTTCATGAGGATGGCAGACGTTACAGTGGAGAATTTGAGGCTGGTGCAATCCGTGGAAAAGGGGAACTCAAATTTGTAAATGGGACAGTGTATAAAGGTGAGTTTGAAGATGGTCGTTTTCAGGGAAAAGGAATTCTTACAAATCCTGATGGCAGAAGGTATGAGGGCGAGTTTCGTTCCAATGTTATAGACGGTAAAGGTGTCCTATCTTTTGCAAATGGCAATATATATGATGGGGAATTTCTTCTTGGTCAGTATCATGGAGCTGGGACACTGTTATTTTCAGATGGTAGAAAGTATACGGGTGATTTTAGACATGGAATGCTTGAAGGTGATGGGGAATTAACCTATCCAGACGGAACATCGTTTAATGGTGAGTTCAGAAATGGGCACCCGGCAGGAAAAGGTACCAAAACCTATCTTGATGGTAGCGTTTACACAGGTGAGTTCTATGGTGGTGAACGCCGAGGTCATGGTGTTTGGAATAGTGCTGATAAAAGTCACTATGAGGGTGATTTTGCACGGGACCGATATAATGGCTATGGAGTGTTAACTTACGCTGATGGCAGAAAATACACAGGACAGTTTCTCGATAATTTTCGTCATGGTCCCGGTGAGCTTGTATATACCGACAAGAGCAGGTATGTAGGTGACTTTATACAAGGAAAAAAACAGGGTTATGCCATTCAGTTTTTTAAAGATAGCAGTCGTTATGAAGGAGAGTTCAGGGACGGACAACGTTTCGGTAAAGGCAGATTTTTCTATGCCGATGGTTCTCTATATAAAGGAGAATTCCGTGATGGAAAACCCAACGGTCAGGGAACATTGATATTAGCAAACGCAACTGAATTTACCGGACAATTCATGAACGGTAGACCTGTAGTAGATACTGCTGTTTCCTCTAATACAGCGATATCTCAAGACCTGCAGAAAATGACATCGGTTCTGATGGGTGGAGCGTCTTCTTTGAACCCTCCTGAAGAACAGAGCCGTTATCTGTTTTACAATAATCGTCTCTGTCACAGTAAAGATAAAAAACCTGTTACCGGGACAGTCCGATACCTTTTTGCAGATGGATTATTATATCATGGCGAAATGAAAAATGGTTTTATGGAGGGTGTCGGAAGAATAGAATATGCCAATGGTGATGTCTATAACGGAGACATTTCAGAAGGGCAACTCCATGGCAGGGGGACATATTATTACGGCAATGGCAGGCGCTATGAAGGTACATTTGTTCGAGGCATAAAAGAGGGCAGTGGAGTTTTTACATACCCTGATGGTTCCCGGTATGCTGGTGAGTTGAAGCAGGATCATTTCGCTGGCAAGGGAAGTTACTATTTCAGTGATGCCAGTCATTATGAAGGCTATTTTAAGTTAGGTCGATTTAATGGCGAAGGGAAATTGACCTATGCTGATGGAAGTGTTGTTACGGGTGAGTTTCTGAATGATCTTCCCCATGGAAATGCAACTCTGGTTTCTGTTGATGGAAGCCGATATTCCGGAGAATTTCAGGCAGGCCGAAGAAATGGTTTCGGTAAAATGATAACAAAAAGTGGCAAGATTTATGAGGGGCAGTTTAAAGATGATGAGTTTTTACATCCCTAAAGAGAATTTTGATGGAGTGAAAGATGCGTTGGAGCTACAAGACAGTACATTTTAGTCTTAAAAAGGATGGTCTACTGAGTAGTGCGTTCATCGATGAAAATGAAATCGAAATTACTCTAAATGACTTTGGAAAGTTAGGATGGGAACTGGTCTCTTTTATGGAGGTCAACGATGGACTGATCGCAGTATTTAAGCAACCGTTTGGCCGGGATCTTCCAGTTATTGTAGAGGAACCTACAATTGCCAAGTATGTTCAGAAAGTGTCGGGTAAAGAACACCAAGAACCGACCCGTCGGGACATAATTCCACAGGAACCAAAACAGCAAACTGAAGAAATTCCAGTCACTCCCAAAGTGAAGGTCGTTCCAGAAAAAAAACAACCCAGTGAGATCAGTGAAAATGAGGATGCTGGTGTTGGTGCAATTAAAATATTCTAAAGGCTACCTTTTCAAGGTACCCTAAATTAGAAATTAACAATATTTAAACTTGAAATTTATTGAGTATGTCATTTGAAATGAAGAAATTACCAGGAATATCAACAGAGCTATTATCCTGGATGAGTAACATCAGGCAAACCATTCATCAAAATCCTGAACTCTCTTGTAAAGAGTATGAGACTGCCATTTTTATCAGTGAAAAACTTGATGAACTTGGCATCACTTCCCATTCAACTACTGCCGGTACCGGGGTGGTAGCAGAAATTGGTGATCTTGAATCTTCCCTTACTGTAGGATTGAGAGCTGATATGGATGCTCTTCCTGTTACTGAAGATACAGGTCTTGACTTTGCTTCTGAAAACGCCGGAGTAATGCATGCCTGTGGTCATGATGGTCATGTAGCCATACTTCTGGGAGCAGCATCCCTTCTTCAAAAAGTGGAATTCCCGGGCAGGATAAGGCTCCTTTTTCAGCCCGCCGAAGAAAGCGGCAATGGTGCAAAAAGAATGATAGCAGGTGGTGCCATTGAAGAACTTGGTGCAATTTTTGGCGGGCATATTGATACCCACTATGAAACCGGCATTATCACAGTTGACGAAGGGGTGATTTGCGCCTTTGCCGATCCTTTTGTGATTACCTTAACGGGCAGTAGTGGGCATGCCGCAAGACCCCATGAGTGCAAAGATGCCATTGTCGCAACAGCAGGACTTATAACTTCGCTGCAGTCTCTTGTTTCTAGGGAAATAGACCCTAATCATGCTGCTGTACTCACTGTTGGTAGAATTCGAGCCGGTGAGATACACAATGTAATTGCTGGAAAATCAGTCATTGAGGGAACAATTCGCAGCACCAATCCAGACACACGAAAAACTCTAATTGCCGGGCTGCAAAGGATGGTTACAAGCAGTTCAGATTATTATGGCGTTAAGGCGGAATTGCAATTTCCAGAAGGCCTTCCTGCAGTTATCAATGATTGTAAGGGAGTTAGAATAGCCAGGAAAGCTGCTCTTGATGTTGTGTTAGAAAAAAATGTTATTTCACAGGGACCATCAAGCCTTGGTGGAGAAGATTTTGCCTACTATCTTCAAAATATTGAGGGATGCATGGTGCGCTTTGGTGCCAAGGTATCCGACTCAACAGGGCCTGCACACAGTCCAACCTTTGACTTTGATGAAGATGTCCTTTCTGTTGCTGCTTCATGGTATGCACAGGTAGCGATGACGTTTTTGTATGATAGCTGTGAGTAAGGCAACGTTACTGCTGCAACAGCTGTCTTACGTTATTCATTGTATGGGATTGTTTCAAGATAACAGTTAAGGAATAGATCAGGTTTGGATACATAAGGATACCTAGATGACCACAGGAGCAGATCAAAATCCATTTACATTTGTTTCCAGTCCCTCGTACACTCTTGGAGTGGAGCTTGAATTCCAGACTTTGGATAACGAAACGCTGAACCTTGCTCCCCTGGCACCTCTTCTTCTTGAAAATGCACCAGAAATTCTGAAACCACGAATCACCCACGAATGGATACGATCTATTTTAGAGATCCGTACAGGGATTTGCCATTCCCTGCGTGATGTTGAAAATGATCTTCTTCAAACCTGCTCCATGGCAGAGGAACTTGCCGCAGATAACAATTGCCTCTTGTATGCTGCCTCTCTGCATCCTTTTGCCCATTCAGGAGATCAGTTGCTCACAAATGATGTTCGCTATGAGCGGATCATGGACGAGCTTCAAATTGTTGGGCGCAGGTTTATCTCACAGGGATTTCATGTTCATGTCGGCATGATTGACGGAGATACTGCGGTGGCAGTTTGTGATAAAATCCAGCCCTATCTTCCATTAC
>DAOWDZ010000097.1 GCA_030638765.1 Desulfocapsa sp. | reverse complement strand
ACCAGAGCTACCTGCTGCGTCTGATGCGCTGGAACTACCCGCTGTTCCTGATGTGCCGGAGCCACCTGCTATGCCTAATGTATCGGAACTACCTGCTGTTCCTGATGTACCGGAGCCATCTGCTGTATTTGATATGCCGGAACTGCCCGTCCCATTCGAATCTGCAAATGATTTGTAATCACCCCATAAACCAAACGGCCCTTTACCATCGGCAATGCCCACGCCCATCTTAACCGCCCCAACTACTGCCCCAATAGCATCTCTTAAACCATTAGAAGGTCGTAACATTCGCGTTAAACCGGCAAGGCCATCCATTTGCCCATTTCGAACCATATTGAGACCTTTGCGAATACTCGTCATTCCACCCTTCCAGACACCACCTTTAAGAAAATTTCCTAAATCATCACCACCTAATCCAAGAAATGCAATAGCTGTTTTCAAGCCACCACTTCCCTTAACAAAATCAGACATACCTTTGACAACAGCCTTAACTTGCTGAATTTTACCAAGGTGGCTAATGTTTTTTAACGCCCCTGAAGCACTGGCTATGTTAATCGCCCCACCTGTAACAAAAGAAGCAACACTAATACCGAGTTTCCAGGCATCTTTATCAGCCCGACTCATGTCGGAGGACTCTACGAAACCCTTTCCGACATCCGCTGCTAACCCTACTCCAAGGGCAACACAGGCAAGACCACCAGTAGCCACACATGCCGCACCACCCAGAACTAAACCACCAACTTTTAATATTGAAACTGAACCGTCGTCATTTAAAAATAGCTCTTTGCCGACATTACCAATAACAATACCAACCGAACTTGTTGCGACACTCTCGGCAATTGCCCGAGATGTTTGAATAGCTCTTGAAGCACCACTCTTAACAAAACCGCCAACAGCATGCGCCCCGGACACGACAGATGCAGCAGTATTTTGAGCCGTTTCAACTGCACTGGATACCACATTCGAAGCAACACTACCCACACTGGAAGCAGCATCACTTATTGAATTCCAGGCAGAAGCGAAACCAAAACCTCCGATATAGGAAGGTGTCAAAAAGCGATCATTAGAATAATTAACCTGACTCAGTCCTAAAACAGCAGGGTTACCTATTCCTTTTATAAAGAAACTGTTGTTTCCAATACCATAAACAACATCAATAGACTGCTCATGAAGAATAAGTTCCGGCAAGAGTTGTAAACGTTCGCCCACCTCAAATAGAAGCTTTCCAAATAAATAATCATCCTTAATCTCACTATTAAAGAGTTCACTCATCCCCTGGAGATTGCTTATCTGTTCAAGAGTTGTAAGCAGACTGTCCCCCATGGACTGCATATCAGTCCAGATCTGACTACTTTGAAAACAAGTTGGACATTTATCAATTGTCTCCTGAGCAGGATTATTGTCAAAGAATGAGGTAATGGAAGCAATGAGTTTTTCTTTATTTGTCAGAGCATTTAAGGTTTCCAGCAACAAACTCTGCTTTAGCTGATGTGGTTGCTCCTGCTTCTTGAGCAAGCTATCAACCTCAGCATTGGTAACTTGATATTGTTTCTGAGCTGTCAGTAAAATATTCTTAGCCAGAATCTTAAGCTCATCAATCTTCTGCTGGTCACCCTGTAACGATTCATCGAACTGGGCAAAGAACTCATTTAATTCTTTCAACTCCGTTGTGAAAAGATCATTGGCATCCAACAAATCAGCAACCACAGGACTCTTATCAGTCAGAGAAAATTCCTGTTCAACTTCTTCAACAAACAGAGCAGAAAGAGCGTCAAGTTGACTTTTAAGGTCATTCAGATCTTTTCCTGTTTGAACAAGAGACTCCAGAAGAATATTTCCTTCCATGATGGAGGAGCTTGCACTCTTACTATGGATGATTTCTTCTATGAGTTTACCATCAAACGATGTCTCAAATTTTTCTAATTTTCCTATAATATTTGAAAGGTTATTAAAGTTCTGTTCAATATCCTCTTGAATAACTTTAATTCTACCAGCATCATACTTGATAACATCCGTGCTACTTGAAGCTGCAATATTGCCGAGTTGTTCCTGATAATGAGCCTGTTGACCAAAACTGGCCATGGCATAATCCATCTTCTTCCGAAAATCAGAAGTGTCTGAAAATCGTTCCAAAGTGGCACGAACAAGTTGTTTGTTTATCGTCAAATATCTCTTAGCCAACTTTTTCGTTGCCTTTGTGGAGAGAAGATCATTGGGAAGATAAAGAAAAGTATTGCCTTCACTCTGCGATTCTTTGTCCAGATCTAACCCTGAAGGAACGATATTTAATTTTCTGTCAAGAATACTCTCTATTTCTTCTAGAAATTCTGCATGACGGATACTGTTTTGATCGCCAAGTCTTTGGAGACGTCTTTTCTCCTTTTCAACCTGTCTTGTAAGAGCAACAGTTTTTTGTTTTTGTACAAGATAATTTTGGGCTGAAGAAGCATTATACTTTTGCGCCTCAGTTTGATAAACAGCCTTGGCAGTGTCAAACTCACCTTGAATGTTTTCAAGTTCACTGAGACTTTCCAGTAAATCTGTAAGATGAGTACGAAGCTTATCAGTATCCTGGGAAGAAATAGCAGTTTTTTGCTCTTCTTCGAGGATCATTGCTGTTAGAGCAGTATAACGTAATAAAAACAGAGTTTTTGTTTCAAAAGTCCGATCAATCAATCCATAGACAGACTGAAGCTCCCTGGCTGTCGCCATTAAACCATCTGCAACCTTCTGATTTTGTGATGTCTGACCTACTTTATTGTCATAGGGAAAACTTGTGACAGAGAATGATGCCGACAGCCGAGCTTCCAGAGGGACACCTTCATCAAGCATATAACTGAGCGTTGACTGGAGGGCTGATTCATGTTTTTTCAGATTTGGATACTGAACAAAAAGCTTCTCCCACATTTCTGATGCCAACTGCAGCCTTGTGTTTATTTCAGTTTGACTAAGAAATAATGTCCGGTAAAGTGGTACCTGTAACGTAATTGAAGTAAGAAAAGCATCGATCAAAACCTTTTCCCGAGCAGATACATCCCGATCATACCGGATCCCATCAAGGTTCTGTGTTTGAAGAGGCCTGACACCACTAGCACCTGAAATGGCCGCTGACGACAATGTTACCTGAAAGAAAAATACCAGCAAAGTCATCCAGGAAATAATTAATTTACCATATTTCATTAGCTTGCCTCTCCAGTTGGAATAACTCCTTTAGCAAATAGATGCAGAAGTTTATAAATATTTTCAAACGATCTCATTTCAATGTTACTTTTTTTGCTGGCGCTATGATTAAAGACAGGGTCACCAGACAAAGGCTCAATGGATTTCACATTGTCGTAGAGGTACAAATACAGTTGCTTATCAAGTATCCGAAGTTCTCCCTTCAAAACAGTTTTCTTCAGGAGCGCTTTGAGTTTCATTAGAAATTCTTCTTGTGCAAACACCACTTTTTCCTGAATCTTATTCAAACGTACCTTCTCAGGAATTCCGCCTCTGTTACTGAAGCTCACATCCATATCGGGCAAAATGGTTCCGCAGCTTAATAACCAGTAAAATGTCGTATCCTTCATCTTTCCCGGCATTTTGGCTGGACCGCCAAGTATAATCCCCCCCTGGTTAGCCAACAAATCCATTGTATATTGAGCTTTAAATGCGCCAATCACTGGAAGAACACTTGAGAACGTCAGTGGTTTTTTTCTTTTCTCATTCAATTCCAAAGAAGTACCGGAGGGTAAAAGTGTACTGGCTAATGCTGCCAGTCTTTTTGAGAAAAAAATCTTTCGTTTTGGGTTATTCAGGTGAAAATCACGAAAAAACCGTATCGCCAGGTAGAGCGGCAGCCCAAAAACAACAAAGCCCAAAAGAAGAGAAAACTGTCGCTGTCCTATAACATCAGCTCTAGACAAACTGTCAGTGACCATAAAAAGAAAAAGAGCAATTACAAAAACAAATAGTTCTCGCAGCAAAAGATACATGGGACGAGATTTGAAACGATCCCATTTACCCATTTCCTGTTCCCGACGGGTTATATGTTGAGAAAAGCCTACAGCATTCATTCTTGATACCTTTATTTTGAAAGATGTAACAGTCTACTAGTATCTTCTTTCCGATATTTTCTCATTTTCTCCAATGCCGGATCAAACAAATATTTTCCGAATTCCAGACTTATCAAGACCAGAGCATGATTAAACAGCCCCGGATCAGGCAATTCATTCAGTATGTTGACATACTCATCTTCAGCCTGCAAAACCACTTCTGCATGAATACCCCACTGTGTAACTATGGAATAAAAAAGTAGCGCAAGATCTTTACAGTCGCCCTCTTGATTTTGCCATATTTCCTGGCAATCGTCAGGCAACAGAAAATGCTGACTCCTTCTGAGCTGTCTATATTGGAAATTTTCCAATATATAGTGGCGTAAAGCTGTCACTTTCTCCAGATCATTTTCACTGGATATCCCTAACGTTATCTGTGAGGGTGCCTGGAAGCTCTCGCACTGTTTATGCCACAGGAGCCGATATCGTCTGCTTACAGCCTCCCATGAAGGTGCTGTCGTGAGCGTCAGACGCCCGTTTCCACCGAAAGGTATGGAATTTGGCTGCATCTCCCACTGAAAAAAACTCCCTTCTTTCTGACCTTCTTCAGCCAAGCCATCAACAACCTGCGCCTCTTTCACAACCCAGGTTATGGCTCTGGATTCAAAAAAACTAACGGAATAGCTCCAACTCCTGAATTGTTTTTCCAGAATGAAATGATCAGCGTACGAATCACCAAAACCCTGATTGGAAATCATGGCTGTAAATCCATACTCAAAAAGGTCCTGTGAACAATGTTCAGAAAAAGTGAGACTATCCTCCGCAATTTCAGCTATAAGTTCTTTCCCGTCCAGGTAGCATCTTCCCCACACATGACTGATATTCGTCTCAAGATTATTCCGTGGAACTTCTATTTCCACAGGTCTCAGCGCTGGATACTTGAGTAAAAATCTGTATGTATACTCTGCCGTAATTAAGCCATTCTCATTTACAACAACGTTCTTTTTCTTAGCCAGCCACTCTTTTTCAGTAAAAGAAAAACAATCCTCACTATCCGCCACCCCTAAAACAACACAGACAAACATGAGACTCAGGTATTTCAGTACCATCCTATTTTAAGAAAAAATCAAACTTTCACCTGAACAATCTTCCACATCGCAACACAACCGATTCCTCCCCAGAGGATCATAAAAATGATAATCATCCATCCAAGAGGTGTTGTGTACATCAAACTAAAAACTTCAGGTGACATTTTATCCAAAAGCCATCCAAGAACAAAGGGCAGCATAATAAGAATAGTTGCTTGAGAACGCCCTTCTGCTGTCATTGTTGAAATTTTCTCTTTGATCATCTTCCGTTCACGAATGGTGTAAGCAAGGTTTTCAAATACTTCCGTTAAATTTCCTCCCACTTCACGAAGAATAATTATTGAATTGACGAGAATATTCGTATCATCTGTTGGCATGCGCTTGGCAAGCCCTCGAAGTGTATCATTAAATTCTTTTCCTAATCGTTGTTCCTTTACCAACAAGCCGAATTCCTGATTTAAGGGTTCAGGAGCCTCCTGGGACAGGTTTTCCAGAACCTGACCAAGGCTCATTCCTGCTCGTAATCCATTGGTCGCCATGATTAACCCTTCTGGCAGAAGTTCATCAAACTGCCGCATTCTTTTGGCTATCATTTTCTTTATAACAAATTTTGGGATAAACCAGCCCACCAGTCCAAAAAGCAAACAGCTGAAAATGCGGAGATTGATATTGCCCAACAACCCTGCATTCATACCATAAATCAGTTCCTCACTTATGGTGAATTTGCTCAGAGATTTCGCTTTTCTCAACTCAAAAGCTGCATCTTGTTCCTGACCGAGATATGAATACGCCACAGCCAGATTTGCATGAGGTGGAATATATTCAGGCAAAATTTTAATAGCAGTCTCAAACTGCACCACAGCCTCATCAAAACCGCCGGCCCCAAGGTAGGCAACACCTAATTCATTATGAATAAGAGGAGAATCTGAATCATAATAATCTATTAAAATTTCAAGAGCGTCCTGATGCTTTCCCTGACGGTTAAAATCGATGGCCGAATTGATTGAATACTGATCGAGATAGGCAAGCTGCCCTGGAAAAAGAAACCCAATAATTCCAAAGATACCAATACTCGTTGCTATAATCTTACGAGCAGCAGAATCGGAAAGGGGAAGAAACAGATAATCAGTGGATTCTGCAAACCACTCCAAGTATCGTTGCCAGGCACTCTGACCATCTTTTTGAAAACCTTGAATCAAAAAATAAAGCGCTCCAAAAGAGAGTAAAAAAAATGCACTATAAAAAAGAAGTTCCATATCTTAGCCCTGTTTTTACGTTGTTTTCCAAAATATTTCTTT
>DAOWDZ010000103.1 GCA_030638765.1 Desulfocapsa sp. | reverse complement strand
GTTTTTCTTGAAACATTTAAGGTCGAAGAAAGCTTGGTAATGGTGATAGAAAGTGGTTTTAAATAGTCACCTTTTATAATTTCACCTGGATGGGTTGGTTGTCGTGTCATTTTTTTCATAACTGTCCTCTCAATGATAATCGTCATAGCTTACGATGTAAGCATTGCCATCAATAAATTCAAAAAATATTCTCCAATTACCAGAAACATTTACAGCATATTGACCTTTTAAGTTGCCGGACAATTTGTGCAAATTTGAACCCGGATAATTCATATCACGAATCTCGCTGGCAGCATTCAAACGATCAAGGATTTTTCCCAGCCTATTTGCATGCTCTGGTTTGATGTCTTTCTTTTTTCCAGAGTAGAAAAAATCTTCGAGTCCTTTATGTTTAAATGACTTGATCATATTGCACATCGTAACCTCAAGGGTTGCGGGTGTCAATGCATCTTTTGAGATGCTGATTACTATTAATGATCAGCCTGTAACAGTTTTCTGGATCCCCGACACCAACCTTCGGGGATGACGGGAGCTTGCAACGTTTTGATATTTAAACCCATTACCATAAAGTCCACTGTCGTCATTCCCAAGTTTTTTTCTATTCCATGTCAGCGGATTACAAATACGATGAGAATTAGCTGAGCATTAGTGGTAATCAGATAACACAAAGGAAAACGATAGCTGAAGAAATGCGTTATGCTTGGTTAACAGATATCCATCTGGAATTTCTTGGTCAAAAGGAGGTGGCTGCTTTTGTGAAGGAACTCGCATCCCAAGGGCTGGACGGCCCCTGTCTATTTTGTGCTTGGAAACCATGATTATTATGGCGGTTTTCCTCAAAAGGAATGGTTGTTGAGGGTTGCAGACTCTTCTTATTGTTACTCTTATAATATTACTAAGCTTATTGTTGATCCCGGTTCAATTCCTGAACAAGGATTTTAATAGAACTGGAGGAGGGGACTTCTCTCTAGTCTCTCCCGGATAGCAGCGCAACAAGGGCGCTTGAACTTTCAGGGTGAATACAGTAATTTACTTGGGATATTGTCAATCTTCAGCATTAATCACCATCTTTACAACATTGAGGTTCCCCCATGCCACCCATCGTTACTTTTATCGGCTGGCATGATTGCGGCAAAACCACTCTGGCTTCCAAGGTCGTTAGCCACCTGAAACAACTCGGATATCAAGTCGCAGTCATTAAATCCACCAAGGAAACGGAGATCGTTTTTGACACACCTGGAACAGACACTCATACCCACAAATGTTCCGGTGCTGACTCTGTTATGCTGGTGGCACCTGATCAGATGGTGATTATGACAGATAACAAAATGGAATCCCTCACAACTTTGGCCCACAGGTACTTCCCGGAAGTTGACATCGTTGTAGGTGAAGGGTTCAAAGATGCCAGGCAGGTATCTAAAATTGAAGTATTCCGCAACAGTACCAGCAAAAAGCTCCTGCGTGAAACAGTAACGGGAGTAATTGCTGTCGCAAGCGATGAGCCTGTCAGTGGAGATCATATCTTTCGTTTAAATGAGGCTGCTGAGATAGCCTCTTTTATTGAAAAACGTTTTCTCCATGATGCTGCAAAAGGCGCAGAGCATACCACTCTTCTTATTGACGGAAACCGTATCCCCATGAAAAACTTTGTTCAGGATGCCTTTGCCGGAACAATCTGCGGCTTTGTGGATTCTCTTAAGCTTCGTGGTAAAAACGCTAAAAGCATTGATATCCGGATAACTCTTCCGTAAAATACCCGATACTCCGAGAGGCGTATGGCTTGAATGGCACTTCCTGAGAAATTCAAACGATTTATATTTCCTTCAATCGACAAAAGATACCTTGTCCGTATTCTATTTCTCAGTCTCAACTGCTATCTGATATTCAGTTATATTCTTATCCCCATGCGTATTCAGGGAAAGAGCATGGAGCCAACATATAAGGATGCATCATTTGCGTTCTGCTGGCGACCGCAATATCTGTTTTCACAAATAAAACGTTTTGATATTGTGACCATTCGGTTTACCGGAAAAAGTGTCATGCTGCTCAAACGTATCATTGCACTTCCTGGAGAAACTCTGGAATTCAGAAAGGGAGCTCTTTTTATCAATGGAAAGCAGACTCAGGAGCTCTATGTGAAGTATCATACTCCATGGAACCTGCCACCGAGAAAGATCAAAGCAGATCATGTCTATGTGGTGGGAGATAATCGCGGTACTCTCATGTCGAGACATACCTTTGGACAGGTACAGATAAAGAGAATTGTTGGTGGAGTTATCCCATGAATAATAAAATTGGAATTATACTGATTGTTGTTCTGGCAGTTGCAGCGATACTACTCTTTCCAAACGACGAAAAAGAAATCCGCAGAAATCTTGATACACTTGCTGAATATTGCTCATCCCCCAAAGGAGAGGCAACCCTTGCAATTGTAAAAAAAGGAGCACTAGCTGGAAAACTCTGCACAGATCCCTGCATGGTTTCCATGGAATCTTTCAATATCAATCGTGAATTAACAAAAAAAGAATTCACAGACCGTATGCTTACAATGAAAAGAATGCTCCCTGAAACACTTTTCACCTTTTATGACACCACCATCAGCTTTCCGAAGGAAGATCTGGCTGAACTCATAACAACCCTGAAAATCACAGGAAAAATCACAAATGACAGGTTCACAGAAGCCTATGAACTCAATATTCAAACAAAAAAGATAAATGGAGACTGGCTCTTTTCTTCATTTAGCATTATTGAGTTTATGGAACAATGAGCTCTATAATGAGCTGTTTCCCCCATATACTTTCACCCACAACAGGATATTCTCATGTCATCTTTAAATAAAGACCTTGGTACATCGGATGTACTTTGGAACCTTGAATCCCTTTACGATTCACCACAAGACGAACTTCTTCAGGATGACCTTGATCTCTGCAAACAGGAAGCAGAACTTATCAAAGAGGATTGTGCTGGAAAACTTGCCACCCTCGCCCCTGAGACCTTTGCCAGAACAGTGCGGCGTATTGAACGTATTCAGGTCAACTTGGGACGTATCGACACATACGCCTTTCTTAACTTTGTAACACAGGTTAAAAACGATGCGGCTGGAGCCTTTCTTCAAAAAAGTAAAGAGGATGCCAGTAGCATTAACAAAGAACTGGTCTTCTTTGATCTCGAATGGGCCAAGATGGATCAAGCTTCTGCTGACAAACTGCTTGCCACCGATGATACTGCCCCCTATCGCCATTACCTCATAAATCTCCGCAAATATGCACAGTATCTTCTTTCCCATTCTGAAGAATCCTTATTGGTGGAAATCTCTCCAGTTGGACGTGAAAGCTGGCTCACTCTTTTTGAAAAATTAATGGGTCATCTTGAATTTGGAGAAAAGAAAAGAAGTGAGGAGGAGGTTCTCTCAGACCTCTACGATACCAGCCGTGATGTGCGTAAAAATGCAGCACTTGAGCTCACGACAGGTTTACAGAGTCAGCTTCATATCTTGAGTCATATTTTCAATACCATTCTTGCAGAGAAGATGATTGATGACAGGCTTCGCAACTATCCTTCATGGGTGAGTTCGCGAAACCTCTCCAATGAACTTGACGATAAGACTGTCGATGCCCTGGTGAGCAGTTGTACTGATCGTTATGACATTGTGCAGCGCTACTATACGGTAAAAAAGAAGTTATTAGGCTTTGAAACACTCCACGATTATGATCGTTATGCTCCACTCCCTTCTCTGCCGGACAAACTTGTTTCATGGGAAGAATGCAAAAACATGGTGCTTGGCGGTTTTCGCGCTTTTTCACCAGAAATGGCAGATATTGGCGCCATGTTTTTTGACCAGAACTGGATACATGCACCATTACTCGATGGCAAAAGAGGCGGAGCTTTCGCACACCCCGCCGTACCGGATGCTAATCCATATATTCTGGTGAATTACACCGGTAATCTTCGTGATGTCTCAACGGTGGCCCATGAACTTGGCCACGGAATCCATCAGTATCTCGCAAAAGAAAAAGGCTATTTTAACAGTGACACACCTCTGGTTCTTGCTGAAACAGCGTCCGTCTTTGCCGAACTCCTGATTTTCCACAAGCAGCTTGATTCTCTTGATGATACAGCAGAAAAGCAGGCTTTTACCTGTCAGAAACTGGAATCAATCTTTGCCACTGTTTTTAGACAGATCTCCATGAATCGTTTTGAAGATATGATTCACAACCAGCGTCGGGATAAGGGGGAGATATCAACTCAAGACCTTTCTGCACTCTGGATGAACAGCCAGGAGGCAATGTTTGGCGATGCGGTGACACTTGGAGAGCATTATGGCATATGGTGGTCTTACATTCCGCACTTTCTTCACACCCCGGGCTACGTCTATTCATATGCCTTTGGAGAATTACTGGTTCTGGCACTCTATCGAATATATAAGAAGGAAGGAACTGATTTTATACCAAAATATATTCATCTTCTGTCAGAAGGAGGAAGTAAATCTCCAGCTGAACTGCTCACCCCATTCAACATCGATCTGAATGACCCTTCTTTCTGGCAGGGCGGATTAGGCGTTATAGAAGATATGCTTGAAAGTATCGAATAAAAGTCGTCACTAGCCGTACTTTTAAGATAAAATACTTCTACGTATAACAAACAAGGAGAATTTATGGATGACAACGACATAGGAAAACGAATGGTTAATGTGCTGAAAACACCGGAAGGATCTGATTCTCAAGAAAGTTTCGCACGAGCCATGGAACTGACAAAGGCTTATGCAAATTCAGGATCCGCCACCCATTTCAGTGCCGTATCCAGGCTGTTTTATGATCTTTTTGAAATGTTTGAAACAGGAAAAGATCCACGACAGAAATAAACAAAAACCCTGTTATGACGGTGGGGTACGTCGTAAGTACTTCTTGAGTGATTCCTCAGTATGGGTATCACATAACTCTACAATCGAATGAAGATACATAATGTTATTATGTATACTGTCCAGATAGAGGTTTTTATCCACCCCCCAACGCTCACGAAAATGAACCTGCATATATTTAGTGAGATCTCCAAGGTCATTGGATAAGCGATTCTTTACAAGATCATTGTAAAATTTGAAGGTTTGCTCCATAAGTTCCATGGCAGAATTATGGTCCGCTACACCCCCCTCCTGATGTTCCTGGAAGAGTAGCGGTAAACGCTCCAAATAATAACGATCGGCCATTTGAGCCAGGATATCAGCGGATCCTACAGCAAACGAGGCCAACTGCATTTCAGCAGATGGGAAAAACAGTGACGCCGGGTCAATGCTGAGGTTGGTACACTGAATAATAACGGAACAATCTGTGATAAAAGAAGGGGGAAATTCTTTCTCTTTCAGATAATCTGCCATGAAAAATACCGACCGTTTTTCATGGCCTACGGTGTAGGTCGCTCCGGTTTCAGCAACTTCGGACTCTTTGACCAGTAATCCGCAATCATGAAAGTAGGCGCTATACAGTGCTTTTGCAATGGTTTCTTCAGAAGCAGGCCAGCCATCACAGAAGAGACCATGGAATAGTCTCGCCGTTGCCAGAACAACGCTATAAGTATGATCGAGATTATGGTACTTTGTATTTGACTGGCGATAATCGGGATGTTCACCAGCAAAGATCAGACCGATCTCACGGTGCAGCTCGACGAGTAAATTCTGCTTAAAATTCGGTACCATCAGGCTCAGAATGTCCTGAATTTCATCCAGCAGATCTTTACTTTGACCAGACCCAAGCAGCTTTGTCAGTGCAAAATTATCCATCTAACCAGAAAAATACTTCGTTAATAAAAGAATCTAAAACTCCTCACTCATTTCAATTAGCATATAACAAATACAATACGAAGTGAAACTTCTTATTCGAAAGTGATACATTTTTGAGAACAGTAAGCGGCAGCCTCTTCAACCTTCTCTGTGATTTCAGCATCAGGATCTAAAAGAATCGCTTTTTCATAATCATCCATCCCAAAAACTTCAGGACAAATTTCCACACAAGCTCCACACCCATTGCATTCATATACATCAATTACAATAAATTTTTTCGTCATTAGTGCCCCTATTTTTCCAAAGCGTGCTTTGTAAAATTTCTATCGGGTTCAACGGGGTACTGGCCATTAAAACATGCAAGGCAGAACGCATCATCTTTCAGTCCCGTAGCTTCAACTAATCCTTCAAGACTCAGGTAATAGATTGAATCCAGCCCCAGATGAGCTGCAATTTCCTTCTGGGAATTGTTCTTTGCGATAAGTTGATCCGAAGAGGGGAAATCAATGCCATAATAGCAGGCAAAGCGGGTTGGAGGACAACTGACCATCATGTGTACTTCAGCAGCACCAGCTTCCCGAAGAGCCTTCACTCTGCTTTTGCCAGTGGTACCTCGAATCACGGAATCTTCAACAATAACTACCCGTTTTCCCTTTAACAGCGACCTGACAGGATTAAGTTTCACCCGTACATTAAAGTCCCGCATCGATTGCGTTGGTTCTATGAACGTCCGCCCAACGTAATGATTACGAATCATTCCCATCTCAAGTGGGATACCGGACTCTCTGGAAAATCCTATGGCAGCATAATTTCCAGAATCAGGAAAGGGCATGACAAAATCCCCTTTCACACCGGATTCCCGTGCCATTATTTCTCCCATGCGTTTTCGGGTTTCATAGACGTTTATTCCAAATATATCCGAATCTGGTCTGGCAAAATAGACCTGTTCAAAGATGCAAAACGATGTTTTTTGCTTGGGCCATGGAAATACAGAGCGAATTTCATCCTTAGTAATTATGAGTATTTCACCTGGCTCCACATCACGAATAAACTCAGCTTCAACCAGATCAAGAGCGCAGGTTTCAGAAGCTACAATCCAGGCACCGTTATTCAGTTTTCCAAGACACAGTGGTCGAAAACCACCAGGATCCCGGACGGCTACAAGGGTATCCTCAGTCATTAACAAAATGGAGTAGGCTCCCTTTAAGCAGGAAAACGATTCAATAAGAGCCCGATCCAAGCCAAGATGGGTGGTTCGTGCCATCAAATGAAGAACAACTTCACTATCCATGGAAGTTTGGAAGATAGAGCCCTTATTTTCCAGATCCTGACGCAGTTCCATTGAATTAACAAGGTTTCCATTATGGGCAACGGCGAGAGTACAGCCTCTGTGAGTAACCATAAGGGGTTGAGAGTTTGTTACGTTGGAAGAGCCTGTGGTGGAATACCGAACATGGCCCATGGCCATTGATCCTGGTAAACCCTGGAGGATATTCTCTGAAAAGATTTCAGGAACAAGGCCCATGGCTTTATGAATTGAGACCTCTCCATTGTCTGAAGCTACAATGCCAGCACTTTCCTGTCCCCTGTGCTGCAAAGCGTACAAACCAAAATAAGCAAGTTTGGATGCATCTTCATGGCCAAAAATACCACAGACACCACATTCATGTTTGGGACGCCCATCTTCCACAATCTGTACACTGCTGCTATCCATCAAAGTATTCCTTGTTTAAAGGTGGTTCGGCGGGTAAATCTCTATAAAAATGGAAAAGCACAAAGAAAACGAATATCTTTGTGCCTTTTAATAAAATCTGCTAAAAAGATTTATAATATGTTTCATGTAAATTCAACAATAAAGCACCTTTTACCCTCTTTTATTTTTTACTGTCTGGTATAGATAGGGTTAAAGGGAGATAACTGAAATTTTATTCCCCATACTGAAATGATAAAACTTACATCGACCGTAAAAGCTGCAGGTTGAGCCGCAAAACTAGGCCCAGGGGACCTGAGCCAGATACTACGTGGTATTACCTTACCCAAAAATGACCGACTAATTGTCGGGGCTGAAACCTGTGATGATGCCGGAGTATACCGTCTCAATGACGAAACGGCTCTTATTCAGACGCTGGACTTCTTTACTCCTATAGTTGATGATCCTTTTCGATTTGGTCAAATCACAGCCGCCAACGCCCTAAGCGATGTATATGCCATGGGCGGAACTCCGCTACTTGCCATGAATATCCTGGCTTGCCCTGTTAAAACAATGGAGCTTGAGGTTTTTCGCGAGGTCATCAAGGGAGGTTTGTCAAAGGTGGAGGAGGCCGGAGCACTTTTAGTCGGCGGTCATTCCGTGGAAGACAGTGAGTTGAAATACGGCCTTTCGGTGACTGGACTTGTTCATCCGGACCGGGTTCTCCTCAACAGTGGTGCTCAAGCTGGCGACAGATTAATCCTCACCAAACCACTTGGCACTGGTATCATCGCCACTGCCCTGAAGGGAGACCTTGCTAATACCTCAGCTGAAACAGAAATTACAGAGATAATGGCCACCCTTAACCGTGCTCCAGCTGATGCTGTGGCCAGTGCAAGAGACAAGGGCTACCGGGTAAACGCCTGCACTGATATAACAGGTTTTGGACTATTGGGTCACCTTCATGAGATGGTGATGGCCTCTGAGGTCACTGCCAGAATATTTACAAAACAGATTCCTGTTATTCCAGGATGTATTGATTACATTAATATGGGCATCATCCCAAAAGGTGCTTACACAAACCGCACGTTTTATTCAAAATGGCTACGAAAAAGCGAATCTGCTACTGACAGCATTGAAATGGTGCTGGTTGATCCTCAGACTTCAGGTGGCCTGCTTATCGCAGCACCTCCTGAGGCGAGTGAGGTAATCCTCAGCAATCTTAAAGGTCAGGGCTATCCGCTGGCTTTTGCGGACATTGGAGAGATAGTAGAAGGTGAAAGCGGGATGGTGGAACTCATTTAGAATAACGACATTAGCCCACAAAGTGCTTATACAGACACGATTGCCAGCAATAACTCCGTCACACTGACAAGGTCTGCAAGGTCAATGCATTCGTCGATGGTATGAACATTTGTCATTCCCGTTGCAATGATTGCAGTCTTCAAACCATGGCCATTAAAAATATTAGCATCTGAGCCACCACCTGTAAGCTGGAACGCAATCTTCCGATCAAGTAATTCTTCTGCTTGCCGTATCCGAGTTAGAACCTGATCATCATCATTCAGATGCATCACTGGATACTCTTTTTCCACATTAACTTCAACGGATGGGCGTCTACCGCTTCCTGTCTGTGCTGACCAACCCTCCACAACCTTCAGGAAGGTGGATTCAATTTCATGAGTATAGTCTTCGAGCTTTTCAGGAGAATGAGAACGAACTTCTCCTTCCATGGTGATCAAATCAGGAACAATATTGGTTGCAACACCGCCATGAATCAGCCCAAAGTTTGCCGTTGACTGTTCATCCAGACGACCAAGACGAAGATCAGCAATTGCTCGAGCTGCGAGACAAAATGCAGAAACTCCCTGCTCCGGATTTAGCCCGGCGTGAGCTGCAATTCCATGAACCTTTACTTTTAAACGATTCGCTGCTGGGGCTCCCGTAATTACAATATCAATACCACTTGAATCCAAAGCATATCCGGATTT
>DAOWDZ010000191.1 GCA_030638765.1 Desulfocapsa sp. | reverse complement strand
TCCAGAGCTCGTCTCTGTCTTTCTGAGTTCTCGCCTCCTGAATGCCAAACGCATTATTATTTTTTGTTTTTTCAATAATACGTGCCATTTCATTTTCAACCTGCTCTTCATTTCCATCAACTTCAATCAGCAATAATCCTTCAGCATCACGATTTAAACCAATATTATTTGCATCTTCAACTGCATTAATCATAACTTTATCGAGTAATTCCAAAGCAGCAGGAAGAATACCAGAGCCGATAATATCAGCAACAGTGGCTGCGGAATCATTAAGATCATTAAAATAGGCAACAACAGTACGATATGATTGAGGTTGTGATAATACTTTCAGTATGATTTCAGTGACAACTCCGAGGGTTCCCTCGGAGCCACAAAAGAGACCAAAAAGACGATACCCAGTCACATCTTTGACATTTCGACTCCCGAAACGAATCACTTCGCCACTTGCCAGCACAACTTCCATACCGAGAATATAGTCTGAAGTGACTCCGTATTTGAGACAGCGTGGTCCCCCTGCATTTTGTGCCAGATTCCCACCTATGGTTGAAAAATTCATACTGCCAGGATCGGGTGGATAGAAAAAATTTGTTTTAGCGAGTTCTGTTTGCAAATCACCATTAATAACACCTGGCTGCACTATGCAATAACGATCTGGCGTATTCGTTTCAAGAATCTTGTTCATCCTGGTCAGTGAAATAACAATTCCACCCTTCAAAGGTACCGAAGCACCACAAATACTGCTTCCTGCCCCTCTTGCCGTTACAGGAATCCTGTAATTATCAGCAAGCTTCAAAATTTGAGAAACTTCACTTGTGGAAATGGGAAGTAATACCAGTTCAGGGAGTGATTCCACGGTGAAAGCATCATAGGAATAACTGATGAGATCTTCAAGTTGATCACGAAAACGATCACTTCCCACAATCTCAAGAAATTCTTTTTTGATTAGAGCATCCATAATATATTCTCTTAAAGAATTTTAAGTCACATAACGTTAAGGAAAAATAAGTTCAAACAACCGATTAAAAATCCAAGTAATGCGCCAAATAGATTAATATATTTGAACTGTTCCTCCATAATAGAGAGCAAAAGTCGTTCAAGACGCATAAGATCGAGTGAATTTACTTTTTCTTTTACTATCTGTTGAATATTTAAAGAATCAACAAGACCAGGAACTTCAGTCGCGAGCATACTTGAAGACATTTGTCGTAAGGATTCATAAATCCCTTCCCGTACTCCAGCCGGAAGGAGTCGTGATATTTTTCCGACTTTGACTGCAAAAAGATTATTCAGCATACTCACGACCATGGAATCAAGAGTCTTTCGTGTCTTTTCTGCACCAAGAATTGCAAACACTTCTTGTTTCAGCCACGTTCGTCCCCGCGTTACACCATCATCACCGAGCAGATCAAAGAGAACTTCACCTAATTGAAGCTTACCACCATCGATATGTGTCTCTACATTATCACGAACCATGGAGGCAAAGGCATTTGTGGTTTCTGGTTCCTGCAGCAGAGAGGTCAACTGCTGACTGACATTTGCACAGAAGGCCTCCACCATTTCATCATTATCATCTCCAACCATTTTCACAAGCGGAGTGCCAAGCATCTCCATGCTGCGTTCACGAAGAGCGTTTGCGACTCTGCCTTGAACGTCATCATTCTGAAGCCATTTTACGATATCCTCTTCCTTTTCTTCCAGATACTCTTTCACCTTTCCTTCAACAACTTCAGGCGTAAGAAATCCACTGGCAAGTGCGGCCATCGGCCCCATGCCAGCAACAAAGGAATCAACTCCCATGCGCACACCCGTAATAATCCGATCTCTTATTTCGGGCTCTGATATAATATCTGCAAGTTTTTCTAAAAGAAGCGGTGTCTGACTTTCAATAGTTGTGACAATTAATTCCTGTAAGGATGCGGGAAGCAGATCCTGTAAACTCTTTTCCTGCTGCAGAGAAGCGTATACTTTTTCCTGTACGAAACTTTCCATCCATTCTGACATGGCAGGACTTGCAAACATGCGACCGAGGCTTTTTTCAAGGAACTTATAGGCGTTTTCTCTATCAGCTCCTGGTAAAAAGGTCTGCAGGTCAGTACTCGGGAGACGATCAAACTGTTCATCTATCGATTCCTCAAGGATCTTTACAAAAGGTTCCGAATCAAGAAATGAATGTATCGCCTTTTGCGATTGATCTGTAATAGCGTGAACTGCAACTTGATAATAACTCTGATATTTGTCAGGTACAATCTCACTCACTGTACCAAGATCCATTTGCAGCAGAGGCTCACCTCTTCCCTTAATCAGATCATAGAGTGTCTGCTGAAAGTGCTCTTTTTCCAGAGCCTTACTGATTTCATTGCTGGTGAGGAGATGACTTCCTACCATTTCTCCTATATTTACCGCTAGATCTGCTCGTTTAGATGGGATAACACCAGGGGTCATGGGAACACGTACACCAAACAGATACTTGGCAGTGAGTGGTCTAAAGAGCATTTTAATAGCTACTTTATTGGTTAGATATCCAATAAAAGCGCCTATTACCGGTGGTGCACCATATTGCAGAAATGGCGTTAAGCTGGCAAGATTAAATGGCATATGATACTACCTCGGTTGGAGTAGTGGCAATTTTCCAAGCATTGTTTTTTTCAAGTTCAGCACGTTCTCTGAATCCCCATGTGACACCAATTGTTCTCATCCCTGCACTGTTTCCCGTTTGCATATCCGTTGCCGTATCTCCAACATATAAAACATCTGTAACATCAAGATTCATTTTTCCAGCAAGCTCCAGAGCTCCAGTTGGATCAGGTTTTTTGGCAATTCCTTCACGCTGTCCAAAAACAAAGTTAAATGTATCCTCCGGAAAAAACGTTTCCACACATATCTTTGTGAACTTATGGGGTTTATTAGAGAGCACAGTAAGTTGTAAACCAGTTTTTGACATTGCATTTAGCATCTCAAGGACACCTTCATAGGGAGCAGTTTTCACATTCCAGGTAGTGGTATATATTTCAGCAAACTTCTCCATATATTCATCAATTTCGGTATGAGTTGCATCGGATTCTGGGATAATACGTTGAATCAAAGTCCTTAATCCTTCGCCTACAAAATATCTGTATGCATCTACCGGATGAACTGGAAATCCAAAATGTTCGAGTGTGTCATTTGCTGCTGTTGCTAAGTCTTCAAGGGTATCGAGCAGTGTTCCGTCCAGATCAAATATCACGCCTTTAAAATTCATAATTATCCTTTTTTTCATACAAATACTTTGATAATTCTATTTCCAAAATTCTGAGCAACCATAGCAGTTGTAAAATTATCGTTCAACTCAAATTAAGGACTATTCATTTTTGCTCATTTCATTTATTACTACTGTATATAAATCTACTCAACATTTTAACCTCTTCCCTTAACTGACGGTTCTATTTTATGTGGTTCATACGCTTTATAAAATCATCGATTGGCAAAAAATGGATCATGGCATGCACCGGTCTTTTCCTGGTTCTTTTTCTTTGCAGTCATGCGGCGGGAAACGCAACTCTTTTTTCATCCGTTGCCCTGTTTCAGGCATACGCTGATCAACTCCACGGGCACCCTTTAATTGTCGCTGTTTTCAGTAAAGGGCTGTCTCTTGTTTTTGTAATACATATTAGCACCGGAATCTTACTCTTTCTTCAAAACCGGAAAGCCAGGAGTCAGGGATATAAGGTACAGACTCGAGCCTATAAGAATTCACAGGCATCCAGTACCATGATATACAGTGGACTTTTTGTTCTGGTTTTCATACTAGCCCATACCGCTGTTGTTTCATTTGGTAATCACGGGACAATCGGTACCACCATTTCCAATCTATTCAGCTCATTTTTTGTTTCCATGTTTTACATAATCGCATTTATGGGACTTGCCGTACACCTAAGCCATGGTTTCTGGTCAATGCTGCAGACATTTGGGGTGAATCATCCCACATACAACGGGTTGATCAAAGGCTTAACCTATATTGTTCCCACCTTTTTTCTTCTCATATTCGGTGCCATCCCTCTCCTCTTCCTCTTTGGGATTGGTAAATAAACACGAACAGGTAATTGCTCATGGGACTCAACTCCAATGTCCCTTCCGGCCCTTTAGCCAAAAAATGGGATAATCATCGTTTTTCTTCAAAACTTGTTAATCCAGCCAACCGCAGAAAACATACGGTAATTATTGTAGGAACTGGTCTGGCCGGTGCATCTGCAGCAGCAACACTTGCCGAACAAGGATATGAAGTAAGTTCATTTTGTATTCAGGATAGCCCGAGACGTGCCCATTCAATCGCTGCTCAGGGTGGAATAAATGCCGCCAAAAATTACCAGAACGATGGCGATTCCATCTGGCGGCTTTTCTATGATACCATTAAAGGTGGAGATTTCAGGTCACGTGAAGCCAATGTCTACAGGCTGGCTCAGGTCAGCAATAATATCATAGACCAGTGTGTTGCCCAAGGTGTTCCATTTGCCCGTGAATATGGTGGCACACTGGCAAACAGATCCTTCGGTGGAGCACAGGTTTCAAGAACATTTTACGCAAGAGGTCAAACCGGTCAGCAGCTATTGCTTGGTGCTTATTCAGCCCTTTCACGTCAGATAAAGACGCAAAAAGTCACCATGCATACACGACAGGAAATGATGGAACTTGTAGTAGTTGATGGTAAAGCTCGAGGTATTGTGACCAGAGATATCATTACAGGAAAACTTTCAACACATACAGCCGACGCTGTTGTTCTTGCTACAGGTGGTTATGGAAATGCCTATTTCCTCTCCACAAATGCCATGGCTTCAAATGTTACAGCCGCCTGGAGAGCCCATAGAAAGGGAGCAGGATTCGCCAATCCCTGCTTTGTGCAGATTCATCCCACATGCATTCCTGTTCATGGAAGTTTTCAGTCTAAACTCACCCTTATGAGTGAGAGTCTTCGTAATGACGGTAGAGTTTGGGTACCGAAGAGACCGGGTGACACAAGAAGGGCCGGATCTATTCCTGAAGAGGAACGAGACTACTATCTGGAAAGTAAATACCCTAGCTTTGGAAACCTTGTACCTCGCGATGTTGCATCTCGTAACGCTAAAGAGCAGTGCGATGAAGGGAAAGGTGTTGGCACAACGAACCTTGCTGTGTATCTGGATTTTTCTGAAGCCATCAAACGCGACGGTCAGGCAACCATCCTTAAGAAATATGGTAACCTTTTTCAGATGTATGAAAAAATCACTGACTCCAATCCTTTGTACGAGCCTATGATGATTTACCCTGCCGTCCACTACACAATGGGTGGTTTGTGGGTTGACTATAATTTAATGACCACAATACCCGGTTTATTTGCCATTGGGGAATGCAATTTTTCCGATCACGGCGCCAATAGACTCGGTGCAAGTGCTCTTATGCAGGGACTGGCCGATGGATATTTCATAATCGGCACCTGTATTGCAAATTATATTGGATCTAATCCACTGGATACTGTTGCTGCAACAGACCCGCAATTTACAGAATCGCTGCGACAGGTTCAGAATCAAATTGACAGACTCTTAAAAAGCAGTGAAGGCGGCCCGGATGGTAAAGTGACCGTTGATGAAATCCACAAGGAACTCGGATTACTCCTTTGGGATCATTGTGGTATGGCCAGAAACAAAGAAGGACTGGAAAAAGCACTTGAAAAGCTCCCTCTCATACAGAAAACGTTTTGGGATAATGTCTATATTCCCGGTAAGGGAGAAGAGCTTAACCAATCCCTTGAACGAGCAGGCCGACTCGCTGACTTTCTTGAATTTGCTGAAATTATGATCCGTGATGCACTTGACCGTGAAGAATCGTGCGGCTGTCACCTACGCGAAGAAAGTCAAACTGAAGAGAATGAAGCAAAACGTGACGATGCCCAGTACAGCCATGTGGCCGTCTGGGAATATACAGGAGAGGGTGAAATACCAACTCTGCACAAAGAAGAGCTACTTTTTGAAAACGTTACACCAAGCCAGAGAAGTTATAAATAATAGAGAATTTACCATGACAACCGATACAATTGACCTCAGCCTCGAAATCTGGCGCCAAAAAGACTCAAAAGCAAATGGAACTTTTGAAACCTATGCTTTACAAAGCATTTCCACTGGAATGTCATTTCTTGAAATGCTTGATGTTCTGAATGAAAATCTTACTCGTGAAGGAAAAGACCCGGTGGCCTTTGATCATGACTGCCGTGAAGGTATCTGCGGAATGTGCGGAGCCATTGTCAACGGAATTGCCCATGGCCCTGAACCTGAAACCACACTCTGCCAACTGCATATGCGGCACTTTAATGATGGCGATACTCTCGTTATCGAACCCTTCCGCTCCCGAGCCTTCCCCATACATAAAGATCTGGTCATAGATCGCAGTGCCCTTGACCGGATAATTCAGGCTGGGGGCTATGTTTCAGTCAACACGGGTGGAACCCCTGATGGAAACAGTATTCCCATCCCCTCTGCCACCTCAGAGCTTTCCATGGATGCAGCTGCCTGTATTGGTTGTGGTGCCTGTGTTGCAAGTTGCCCCAATGGTGCAGCTATGCTTTTTACAAGCGCGAAGATATCCCAACTCTGTCTCTTGCCCCAGGGACAACCCGAACGAAAAGAGCGAGCCATGGCCATGGTCACTGCAATGGATAAAGAGGGATTTGGAAACTGTACCAATGAAAGGGAATGTGAGGCAGTATGCCCCAAAGGGATTTCAATACGAAATATTGCCAGAATGAATAAGGAATTTGTTAAAGCTTCATTTTTCTAGTTGGGAAGCCTTGAAATGGTGACTAGGCACCTATACGTAAACTTCCCTTACCATCAACAGATCCCGCTGGTTCAGCATTTCCGTTAAAGTCAAGGAAATCAAGACTGAAAGTAGTATCAGTGAGTACCAGGGGGATTTCCGGATACTCCAGGCGGAGAAACTCACTCAACTCAAATGTTTGAATGGTATCTCGTCCTGCAAATACTTTAGCTTTCAAATGACTATGAGAGAGACTGAAAGTAAACTCACGGGGCTTGGAAAATCCTTCAATAATTATCCCGCTCAGCCGAATTGATAGCCGGTTGTTATATTCTAAAATCTGCTGTCTGCATATTTCAACAAGTAATACATTTCCCTGAAGAGGAGCACTGGTACAATTATCATCCACATACTCTGTGGGTAACACCACCAGTCCCTGCGGCATAAAAAATGAACCTATTTCAGTTAAAGCTTCAATGAGGTCATCTGAAATTAATTGAGACTTTTTGCTTATAGCCATTCCAGAATCAAAGTTTGTTCCAATATTCAAGTTTTACTCCTTACAACACTACAAATACATATATCATTCACAATATCTTACTTTTAGCTATCAGCCTGATTTGGTGTTTTTTCCATTACGCACCAATATATCCTGACTATATCATAAAAAATAATTTAATTGAAATAAATGACAATAAATAAAAAAATATTATAGAGTGAAAATTCGTTTGTTAGTAAGCTGGAACGAAAAGAGCAGTAATTCACCTGCCCCTGTCGCGACCGCTACATTGTAACACTTAAAGATATTTTCTATTACTATTCCATCACTTAAATAATGCATATTCATACACTCGTCATTGGTGCCGGTCCTGGAGGGCTTGCCTGTTCTAAAATTCTTGCTGATCATGGACTTACAACTCTTGTGGTCGACCGGAAACAGATCATTGGTCCAAAAGTTTGTGCTGGAGGTATCACATGGAGTGGCTTGATCAGCAGAGTTCCTGGCGATCTTGCCGAAAAAGCATTTCCGAAACAATATATCAAAACGCCATTACAGAGTACCTGTATCAAAGAAGAGATGCCTATTATTGCAACGATTGATCGTAAAATCCTAGGGCAACATATGGCGAATCTGGCAATTGAATCCGGCGCTCAGTTACGAACCGGTTCCATCGTACGAGAAATATCTCACTCTTCAATTATCGTTCAAGACAAGCTTACAGGTAAAAAGGAAACTATCAATTTTGATAATCTCGTTGGGGCGGATGGTTCTAGTTCCCTGGTACGAAGATATCTTGGCCTGAAAAGCAAAAGGCTTGGAATAGGCATAAATTATCAAATCCAGGGCGATGTTCCACAAATGGAATGGCATCTCAACAACCGGCTTTTTGGAAATGGTTATGCCTGGATTTTTCCACATGCAAAAACGTTATCCATAGGTGCATACGCTGACAAGAACACAATGAGTCCCTCTAAATTAAAAGCAAACCTCATCACCTGGGCTGCAATGCAGGGGTATGATTTACAAAAAGAAACTGCAAAAGCAGAATATATTAATTATGATTATCAGGGTTGGAACTTTGATAAAATATTTCTGGTTGGCGATGCAGCCGGCCTTGCTTCAGGGCTCACGGGTGAAGGTATTTATCCCGCAATCATTTCGGGAGAAGAGGTGGCACGTACCATCATAAATCCAAAACACAGTTCAACAATCATGGACAGACTCATACACAACCATGACAAACATAGCCGCCTCGTTGATATCAGCGCTAAAAGTGGATTGTTAAATTCAGTACTGGCAAAAAAAAAGACAACAGGACTTCGATCAAGTCTCAAAAGAAAGCAAGGAATT
>DAOWDZ010000071.1 GCA_030638765.1 Desulfocapsa sp. | reverse complement strand
CGGTTGTTCTCCTAGCTTCTTTTGGCCTGCCCCTTCTGTTAGGTTCAGATACCAGCCTGTTCTTTTCCAAGGAATGGTTCCACTATCTTTTAAGCAACCTTGCCTTTCTTAACTTTCTTCAACCTGATATTCCCGGTATTTTTTCACATAATTACTTTAATATCATCAATGCTCCACTCTGGACGATTAAAATTGAGGTTATGTTTTATCTTTCTATACCTTTAATATTTTTTCTTTTTAAAAACAGGAGGAAATGGCTGGTTCTTGGTCTGCTCTACTGTGCATCCGTTGGCTACTCTCTGGTACTTCTCAATCTGCACCAAAACAGTGGACTTGATGTCTATCTTCGATTTGAAAAACAGCTTCCCGGTCAACTCACTTACTTTCTTGGTGGTGGCGGAATTTATCTCTACTTTACATTTTTCAAAAAACATTGCTGGAAATTCTTATTACCATCTCTGCTCTTTCTTATCTTCAAAGGCTACAATTTTGTACCCGGTGTCTACCCTCTTGCACTGGCCATCACGGTTATCTCTTTTGCCGTCTGTTCTCCTTACATCGGAAACTGGGGGAAGTATGGCGATATTTCCTACGGTGTTTATATATATCACTTTCCGATCATACAGATCTTCACCGCTTTTGATTTGTTTAGAGGGCATCCGTGGATATCGTTCACCTTTCTGATTCTTGCAATACTGATCACCTCCTTCTGCTCCTACCATTTTATTGAACGTCCTTTTCTCAGTAGAAGATCACATTACAGACTGGCTGCAGAAACAGATCCATCATCATGAATGCCATCAATCCTCCCAAAAAGATTATTCAAGGCTTCTGTTCTCATCCTGACACAGCTGTTATAACAACTCTTGGTGAGGGTAATATTAATGATACTTTCTTAGTTCGCACCAACACGAGATCCTTTGTCCTGCAACGTATTAATTCACATGTTTTTCCTGAACCACAAATCATTATCGATAACCTTGAACTACTCAGTCAGCACTTGAATGCTACTCCAGCATCTTCTGAGCAACACTGGGAGGATGCCTCTCTTATTCTAGCGCTCGACGGTTCAACGTCAATACACGACAATGAAGGCAAACTGTGGCGCGCTCTTTCATATATTGAAAACAGTATCTGTTATTCTCGGGCCGTAACATCACTTCAGGCAGAACAGACAGGTTGGGCTCTAGGATACTTTCACAAACGTCTTGCCGGACTTCAAACAGAGAGCATGAAGGTTTCGCTGCCCGGTTTCCATGAACTTAAAAAGTATCTTCTACAATACGATCAGTTATCTAACAAGAACACGTGGAGCAATTCACCAGAAATACAGTTTTGCACTAAAGCGATTAAAGATATACGTGAAGACGCTCTACTTCTGGAAACAAGTCTTTTAAAAAACAAGAGTAGCCTAACACTCGTCCATGGTGATCCTAAAATTGCTAATGTTCTCTTTGATAAAGAAACAAAGCTCGCAATCAGTCTCATTGATCTCGACACAGTTGGCCCCGGCTTTCCACAACATGACATCGGGGACTGTCTCCGATCTGTCTGTAACAGTGGTGGTGAAGAAAGTGAATTAAAAGAAGTTACCTTTGACCTGAATCTTTGTGAACGTACATTAGCAGGCTATTTCAATGCCTCAGAAAGGTTTCTGACAACAGAAGACAGCGCATTAATCTATGATGGATTAAAAGCAATTACCTATGAATTGGGATTGCGTTTTTTTACCGACTTCCTACGGGGAGGGATCTACTTTAAATGTGACAAACCAGAAGATATCTTAAATAAAGCTTCAGTGCAATTTACTCTACTGCAAGATATTATCTCGAAAAAAGGATCTATTTTAAGATTGATCAAGATGTGCAGCTAGAAATGCTTTATCCTACCGAAAAAGTAACAGAATGTTGAGAGAAGGAATATTCCATCCGGTGGATAAAAAATAAATATACACTCCAAAAAGTCCAAAAAATGACATCTGAATAAAGCGATACTTCCACACTGGAATCATCCCTTCAAATTCCTCCTTATAAAACTTCTCCAGCACATACAACCCAGCGACCTCACTAATAAACATAATACTTATGCCATAGAAAGGATAAACCCACTCCGGAATAGTGACAACAATATCCCGGAGAAATTCCACATCAAATTGCCTTCCAAATATATTCAGAAACTCTGGAAATTCCCGAACAGTGTAATTCAGCCTGCTAACCAGTTCACCGGCAAAGGCCAAGGGAAGAAAAACTGGTATCATCGGGGAAAACCTTCCCATTAATTCATCGCTATAGACTCCAAAAAAGAGATCACCAAAGTTGATAAGAACCCAAACAATACAAAACCCAAAAAACAGAGGCGCCGCATACAAGCCCATTTGACAAACCCAGTCATTCAGGCACCAAATTTTGATATTTCCCATTAAATTGAAAACATCCTGGTCCAATAAACGTGCAAGCTGAGATCCCATAAGAAAAGGAACCATCAACGTACAGGTTATAAGTCTGCCCTTCCGTATGACAAGCTCAGACAGTGGATTACGTATATTAAGCTGAGGGGATTCATGAGGACAGAGTTGCATACAATGTCCGCAGACAAGACAATCAAGATTGTTGGTAACTTTATAGGCCCCTAAAGAAACAGGACAGCCAGCTTCTTTTTCTGTTCCTTTATTACAGGAAAATGTTGTGCATTGCCTGCAGGCATCGTGATCAGGTCTGAATTCGACCAGGGAGATTGACGCTCCAATGCCCATGAGCCTGCCCAAGGGGCAAAAATATTGGCACCATGACTGTTTTTCAAAAAGTAGACTACAAAATATTGCACCACCCAATATAATAAGAAGCAGCCAGGTTGTTTCTTTTGGACTGCTCTTCATTCCAGTGGCTTCTTCCACCCAAATGATCAACATGAAGAAACAAACTGAAATCGCGATACTATTTTTTTGAAAAAATTTCGGAACTTTTTTTTCAAGAGAAAGATGAAGGGACTGGAGAAAATTACCAGTGACAGGAAAAGGGCAAACTCCGCACCACAATCGACCAACAAAGAAGAGACTTAATATGACCGAAGGCCACCACAGGCCCCAGCAAAGATAGAGTATGATATTACTTCCTGCCTCTTGAGGGCCAAAAGTACCAGAAAATATTAATACAATAAAAAGACTAAAGAGGAATGTTCGCCAAATTGAATGAAACCGTTGATTATAGAAAACTCTATACAGCCAGGGAAACGTCTTGAAAAGATCCAGTTTTTTGTCAGGATCAAAAAATAGTTTTGTATACAAATTGACAATGTTCAATTTGTTTACGCCTTGGCTTCTCGAGAAAACAATCGTTTTTTTATCTGAAATCCTACTATCAGGGAAATAACATAACTCAACAGAAAAAGAAGCGTTACAGAAACTCCATGCATTCCCATGGGGTGAGATGGGAGTAAAAAAAGATATGGCTGTCCGGAAACCACTTGTAAAACACGTTCATCTAAACTGCTGTTTAACCAGGCCATCACAAGGAAAACAGGTAAAAGATAGATCAGAACATAGCGAAAATAATGCTGGGCCAGATAAGTATTAAAATCTTCGTCGATGGATTGATCAGCAGCAGTAAACATTGCATCTCTGCTTCTTTTTTCAGAAATAATTTTAATATTATCGCGTTCTGCTTTTTGAGCGATAAATTTTTCACGAAATATCCTACTCTTAACTTCAACATCCAGCCACTTACGCAGACAAAATGCAAAAGAAACAGTACAAACAGCTATAATGACGACCTGAACCGAATACGGAACAGATAGAAAAGACATACCACCAATAAAGATGGTATCAAAAACATTG
>DAOWDZ010000141.1 GCA_030638765.1 Desulfocapsa sp. | reverse complement strand
CCATCGACATCGACCACAGCAATCTGGCCACTTAAAAAATCATCAGGATCGCCCTGAATCTCAATTACTCTCATGGGTACTGCCAGACACATGACGTAAACCTCCAATAATCGCCTGTCCCAGAGCAATTCCACCATCGTTTACCGGGATCTGTTCTCCCGTATGAACGGTAAAATTATTCTGTTCCAGAAGTATAAAAAGCCCCTCAAGAAGAAGTGTATTCTGCATACATCCTCCAGTCAGGACAATGTGTGTAATTCCTGTTTCCTTAGCAAGCTTACAGAGAAAATCAAACAAACTTTGGATAAGAAAAACATGAAAATCAAGGGCAATTAGTGCAATTTCTCTGCCTTCAGCTAACTGATTCAGCACTTCCTGAACGAGTCTGTTTTGCTGTAATATTAAGCGATCTTCTGAATGTCCTGTTTCAATCTTCCAGGAACAGCATTGCAAAAGCTCTCTTAAATCCTGATCACCCTTTGCCTTTTGTGCCAGGGATTCAAGTTCCATGGCAGCCTGTCCTTCATAATCAACTTGTAAACAAATACCAAGCAGTGCTGCAATTCCATCAAAAAACCTGCCGCAGCTTGTTGTTATTGGACAGTTAAAGCCCTGCTCCATCATTTGCCACAGTGCTTGCTGTTTCTGCTTATCAGCAAGTTGCAATTCCGGTTTTGCCTGCCCCAGATCATACAACAGAGACAAGCCCATGCGCCACGGTTCAACAGCAGCAGCATCCCCACCGGGGAGCATCATTGGCGCAAATGATCCCACTCGTTTATAATCAAGATAACCTGCTAGAAGTACTGCTCCGCCCCAGCTGCTGTTGTCGTCTCCCAAACCTGTACCATCAAGAACCAGAGCCAACACTTTCTCTTCTATTGCGTGTTCAGCCATAACCGCAGCTGCATGGGCATGATGATGTTGAATTTTGTATAATGGTAATCCCAGCTCTTTTGCATAATGGCTGCTTAAAAAATCGGGGTGCAAATCACAGACCACAGCTTCCGGCTCAACCTGCAGCAGCTTCTTAAGATGATATATGCTTTCCTTATAAAAATCCAATGATTCCAGATTAAAGAGATCTCCTATATGCTGACTGAGAAAAGCCTCTCTACCTCTTGTAAGGCAGAAGGTGGATTTCAATCCGGCTCCACAGGCAAGCAGGGCTGGGAGTTTTTTCATGATGGGAACAGAAGCGGGAACATAGCCTCGAGAACGCCTTAGAATCTGTGTTCTACGACCATTTACTCTTGCTACAGAATCATCAACACGAGTTACAATTCCCCGGTTATGAAGCAGATAACAATCTGCAATTCCGTACAAACCCTTTATTGCAGCATCATTTGCTGTGAAAATTGGAGCGCCACTCCTGTTGCCACTGGTCATAACAAGCGTTTGAGGACATTCTGGCTGTAGAAATAAAAGATGATGCAATGGAGTGTAGGGCAGCATCGCCCCGAGTTCAGTAATTCCAGGTGTAAGAGTTTCGGCCAGACAATATTCCTTACGAGCTAATAGAACTATTGGATGTTCCGGTCCCTGCAAGAGTTTTTCTTCCTCCTTGCTCACATGACAAATTCTGTTCAGTTCCTGCAAGCTCGCTGTCATCACAGCCAGAGGTTTACATTTTCTTCCTTTACGCACGCGAAGTCTCGTAACAGCCTGTTCTGAAGTTGCATCCACCACCAGATGAAAGCCACCCAGTCCTCTCATTGCCACTATTTTTCCATTTTTTAGAGCACGAGCCACATCGTTCAAGGGTGAAGAGCTCTCAAGGCATACACCATTTATATCATGGTAGGACAATTCCGGACCACAATCGACACAGGCATTAGGTTGAGCATGAAACCGTCTATTTTCAGGATCTTCATATTCCGCTCTACATTCATGACAGAGAGGAAAATATTTCATAGAGGTGGTCAATCTATCATAGGGGATGGTTTCAACAATACTAAAACGCGGTCCACAGTTGGTACAGTTGGTAAATGGGTAGGAAAAACGTCTATTCCCCGAATCAAGAATATCCTGAGTACAGTCATCACAAAGAGCTATATCAGCTGGAATAATAGCCTGACTCTTTTGAAACGAAATACTTTTTAAAATCGAAAATTCTTTGAATTTCTTTAAGACGAGACAGGATTGCTGACGCAGAGAAGTAATACGAGCCAATGGAGGGGAACAGGAACGAAGTGAATCAATAAAACGCTGTAGAGAAGGCTTTTCACCCTCAACGTCAATGACAACACCCTGATCGGTATTGAGAATAGTGCCTGCAAGCTTAAACTCGCCTGCTAAACGATATACAAAAGGACGAAAACCAACGCCCTGGACTGTTCCCAGGACGGTGATTTTCATTCGTACAACAGGCTCAGATAGTATTACTGTCATTTTGAGCCATTATTCACGGCTGCCTGCGCTTAAACTTCTTCCCTGTAAATATTGAAGAAACAAGACCTTCCGGAGATTTCAGATCATTCCACACCACCATATACACATGGGTAAAGGCAAAGATAATAAAATACCAGATAAGCAGATGATGCAGCAAACGACCTTCCTGCTGACTACCAAAAATGGTTCCACCCAATCCCTGCCAGAATCCAGCTTCAGGGTAAAGCATATAAAAACCACTGGTCAGCTGAAAAAGTGCTGCAACGAGGGTAACAATATAAATCAAACCCGCCAGAACATTATGTCCAAGGCGACCATCATGTTTATCACTGATATAACTGTAATACCCAAGTGTTGTGCCGAGACTCTTGATATTTCTGGAAGTAACGGGCAAAATATCCATGATCCGTTCCTGTTTATTTCCAAACAGCAACAGATATATTCTCACCATAACCGCTGCGCTAAAAACAAATCCGGCAAGAAAGTGGAAAGAACGCATTGTCGACATGGGGAATGAAACACTGCCCTCCAAAGTCGTATTCGTCCATGGATTATTAATATAAAACCCGGTGGTTACCAGAACAACAATGGAACCAACCAGAGCCCAATGATACAGCCGAAGTAACACACTCCAGACATTTTTAACTTCATAATTCATAACAACCCCCTTAAATCAAAAGGAACTCTGTCCTTACAAT
>DAOWDZ010000199.1 GCA_030638765.1 Desulfocapsa sp. | reverse complement strand
CACAAAGAGCTCTCACTCTATCTTCCAGACGCAACAAGAGGTTATCTCTGTTACTATTCAAGACATGGGCGACGGTATCCCCCACGATGCATTACAATCAATTTTCACTCCCTTCTTTTCCACAAAATCCGGACAGGCTGGGCTTGGGCTAACCATTTCCCACCAAATCGTTCATCGTCATGGTGGTACTCTGAGCTGCAGCACATCAGGAAAAAAAGGAAGCACATTCATGCTGGAACTTCCGATTGAAAAACATCCTCTCAACTCATAAAGGAATTACAATGACTGCAAGCATCCTGATTATTGATGATGACAAAAGTATCCGAAAAGCTTTTTCAATGACCCTGTCTGATCAATATAATGTGTCCACCGCAGCCGATGCAACTTTGGGACTCAAGCACCAACAAGAGCAGGAACCTGACCTTATTTTACTTGATATTAACCTTCCTGATCTGGATGGTATTCAGGTTTTAAAGAAGATAAAAGAAAACTCTCCAGATACTGTAGTTATTATGATTACAGCTTTTCGGGATATAAAACTAGTGGTTGAAGCCACCAAACTCGGAGCCTTTGATTATCTCGTCAAACCCATTGATGGCCAGGAACTGCGCCTAACCATAAAAAACGGCCTCGAAAACCGTTCCCTGAAAGAACGCCTGCAACTCCAGCAATTAGCTGAAAAAACTCAAACAAAGTCGATGTTCTCAGAATCCAGTACAGCAATGCGGGAGATTTTTTCCCTCATCTCTAAAATTGCTCCAAATATTGACACTCCAGTGCTTATTGACGGAGATACCGGAGCAGGGAAAGGAGTTTTGGCCAGAAAGATACATTATAGCAGCCCAAACAGTCAGGGACCTTTTATTTCTGTCAATTGCGGTTCCATTGCCTCTGAACTGGTGGAAAGTGAACTTTTCGGCTATGCAAAAGGTGCATTTACCGGTGCCAGAAGTGACGGCAGAAAGGGGCGTTTTGAAGAAGCAGCAGGTGGGACAATTTTCCTTGATGAAATCGGGGTAATGCCGCTCAGTGCCCAAACCAGATTACTTGGTGTCCTTGAGGACCGTGCTTTTTACCGAGTTGGTGGCAACAAGGAAATCAAAGTCACTGCCAGGGTTATCTCCGCCACCAATCTGGATCTTAAAAAGGCTGTTAAAGAGGGTACGTTCCGACAGGACCTTCTCTTCAGACTCAATGTAATTACAATCAACATCCCTCCTCTAAAGAACCGTCCGGAAGATATTTTGCCGCTTTTCAAATATTTTATGCAGTTTTACAACAAAAAGAACAACAAACATTTCAAAACAATACCGGACGAAACCCAAAATCTTCTTCTCCACTACGAATGGCCAGGAAACATACGTGAATTACGTAATATAATGGAACGCATCAACCTACTCGAAGGAGGAGAAACTATTCTGCCGGAATTTCTTCCTTTTTCCGCAGTAGATCCAATGCACTCCAAAACAGAATTTTCCATGGAACTGGACTATGAAGAGACCAAAAAGCGACTCATCCAACAGGCACTGCAAAACAGCGGTGGAAATATTACAAAAGCAGCTCAACTACTCAATATGGCACCACACAAACTCCGCTATCGAATAAAAAAAATGAACATCACCACCTAATGTTTTTTCTTCCTCCATCCTACTTGAGACTATTCTCACATAGCAGTGATCCATGTAACAATATGCTCACCCTCCATCCCTTCTCACATTATCCCCACACCACTCCACGCGAGCACAAATCGCTATAACAACGAAACAAATCGCCAAAGCCAAACAGACCAAGACCATGGCACAATATTTGCATTACCATAAAAGTATTTATATATTTACCTGATTTAACTGCTGCAATTTACAACAAAATTGCCACTGACATGAAGTCAGTCAATGGAAACCAATAATGAAAAATGGCATTATTCAAGTTGTTGATGATAACACTCGAAACCGAAATATTTGCCGGGAGATTCTCGAATTCGCAGATTTCGAAGTTATTGAAGCGGAAAATGGTGAAGTAGGTTTACAGATCGCCCTTAAAGAGCGCCCCGATGTTATCCTACTCGATATTATGATGCCGGTGATGGATGGCATGGAAATGATAGGCCAACTTAGGAGCACCCCAGAGCTGATGCACGTCCCGGTTCTTATGCTCACTGCCAAGAGTTCCACCGATCACGTTGTACAGGCGCTTGATGCCGGAGCCAATGATTATCTTATCAAACCCTTCTCTGATGAAGAACTTGAGGCTCGAGTAAAAACCCTGTATCGGATGAAAACAGCAGAAGACCAGATCAGAAACCAAAATGAAATTCTGGAGGAAAAAGTTCGGCAGCGCACGGCAGAACTTAACGAAACTCAAATTGAGATTGTACATAGACTCGGTATGGCAGCTGAGTATCGAGACAATGAGACGGGATCGCACATCCTCCGTATGAGTTCAATGTGTAAAGAATTAGGAGCACTTTCTGGAATGAACAGTACACAACAGGAGCTTTTACTCAATGCCAGCCCCATGCATGATATCGGTAAAATTTCCATACCTGACTCAGTGCTCTTAAAACCCGGAAAGCTTACCTTGGATGAATGGAACATCATGATGACACACACAAGCGTGGGAGGAAAACTGCTCGATGGACATGACTCTTCCTTAATGATTCTGGCACGGGATATTGCACTCACTCACCATGAGAACTGGGATGGACAAGGGTATCCCGAAAGACTCAAGGGAGAGGAGATTCTCCTGGAAGGTCGTATTGCATCAATAGCAGATGTCTTTGACTCACTTACATCGAAAAGACCATACAAGAACCCATATCCCATCGATTTTGCCTTTAAAATCATTAAAGAAGAACGAGGAAAACAGTTTGACCCTGAACTTACTGATCTCTTCCTGGCCAATAAAGACATTTTTACTGATATAAAACAATACTATTCAGATGAAAATATCATCACTTCGGATAGTTTCGAATTAAGTGAAAGAGACAAAGAAAAACAAAACGATAGATAACTGAT
>DAOWDZ010000004.1 GCA_030638765.1 Desulfocapsa sp. | reverse complement strand
TAGAGAATCTCGGGGCGCTTTCATTTGGAAATTGGAAATTGTTTTGATAAGGCCTCATCTATATCGTTTACGAATATTATGAATGGGGTTGAACTGAGTACACTACCTTGAATTACACCACTTGCGACTTTTGACCATTCAGAATTGACACCATTTATGACAAATCATTCTCTATCCTATAGCCCAGTGTTTCCCAAAGTGTGGTACGCGTACCACTAGTGGTACGCGAAATGATTTCAGGTGGTACGCGGAGCAACAGCAGCATTTGGTCTGTTATAGGCATAGACACGGGCCGTAATACTGAAAAAGAACCCGATATTTTTTTGGTGCACCATTTCAAAGGGAAAATGTGGTGAATGGTGATAGACTTCGATATCCATTATTATCAAAATTAATGATAAACCTTCTTAATTTGTATGAGAAGGATACTGAGCAAGATACTACTTTTTAAAATGTTAGTGAATATTTGTTTCCTTATAATTCATGTATATTTAATATATTTAGTAATTTTTAAAATTTGTTACCTTTTCGAGGAATTTGTTACCTTTTGACATTGGAGTTTGATACTATTTAGAAAAACCTTCTGACAACCCTGCGGAGTCAGTGAGTGTTGACCGGTCAGCGGGAGTGGTTGTGACGACATTGTTTTGATAACCAGTTACAATGGATCGCTGGATTAAAAGTGGTAGTTTGAAAAGAAAGACTAATGAAGGGAGTAATAAATATGGGGGTGAGAAATACATTAGTGAACAGTGTGAACCATCTGGAAGCTCCTCCAAAGTCTCAGCAGCCAAGAAAACAAAAACAGTTCGAAAGTTATCTGAAACTTGGATTTTCGTGGACTGGCGATGAAGTGGAGCCAGTTCCACTTTGTGTGATTTGTTATGAGACTCTCACAAATGATAGTATGAAACCATCCAACCTTAGACGACATTTCGATAGCAAGCATCAAGAGTACACGGGAAAAACTGTAGAATTTTTCGAAAATAGGCGTAAAGATCTCCAAATGTCAGTGAAAACAATGCACAGTGTAACGGGAGGTCAAAATCTGAAAGCTATGGAAGCTTCATATAGTGTGACATAATTAATAGCGAAGTCGGGAGCTGCCTAAGTGATAGGCGAGACATTAGTAAAACCTGCGGCCAAAGTAATGGCGCAGTTAATGATTGGAGAGAAGGCAAGCAAAGCTTTAGATACCGTTCCTCTGTCGAATAACACGGTTCATCGTAGAATCTTGGATATGGCCGAAAATGTAAATCAGCAGTTATTGGTACGAGTTAAGCAGAGCCGTTACTATGCACTGCAAGCGGACGAATCAACCGATATTGGGAGCTTAGCAAATCTATTGGTCTATGTGAGATACGAGTGCAATACAGATTTCCATGAAGATATTTTGTTCTGCCGACCTGTTCCAACGAGAACAACAGGGGAAGCTGTTTTTAAAGTTATTGATGACTTTATAAAAGACAATGGCTTGGATTGGAGTCGCTGTGTTGGGATAAGTACAGATGGCGCCAGAGCCATGGTAGGTTCTCTGAAAGGAGTTGTTACCCGTATTCGAGCAGTTGCGCCAGAAGCAAAACCAACTCACTGTTGCATACACAGACAAGCGCTTTCCACCAAGAGTATGCATGAAGATCTAAAACAAGTTCTCGATGAGGCTGTCAAAATAATAAATTTTGTGAAAGGTCGACCATTGAATGCACGACTTTTTGCTCAGCTTTGTGATGAGATGGGAAGTGACTACACACAACTTTTGTTTCACACTGAAGTGCGTTGGCTTTCGCGTGGCAAAGTCCTCACTCGCCTATTTCAACTGCGAGAGGAACTTCTAGTTTTCCTGGATGAAACCTTCAACCTGCGAGACCGAATGCATGACTGGGGATGGCTATGTAAATTAGCATATTTGGCAGATGTATTCGGTCATTTAAACAACCTCAATCTATCGTTGCAAGGTAAGCAAGTATCTGTATTCCATGTTCAAGACAAAGTTAGCGCGATGATCGCAAAGTTGAAGTTATGGCATAGGCGTCTTAGTTGTGGTGAATTGGAATCCTTTCCATGCCTTCATGAATTAGTAATCAACTCTAAAGAGGACCTGGATAGTGATGTGTTGGAAACAATGAAGCAGCATGTGGAAGGCTTGCACCAAGGTCTTCGTGACTATTTCCCTGAGCAGGATGGCTCCTTTGAATGGATACGTGATCCTTTCAATGTCAGTACTCAAACAGTGGCCAATAACCTTTCAAATGCTGAAGAAGAACAGCTCTTGGAGTTGGCTTCAGATGGTTTTTCGAAACTCCAATTTCAGCAAAATACACTGCCATCGTTTTGGCTCAGGATTCATTCAGAATATCCATCCGTTTCGCAAAAAGCTGTCAAGTATCTTCTGCCCTTCCCCACCTCGTATTTGTGTGAGGTTGCATTCATTCTCTGCACTAGTTGGCATCAAACATAAAAAACGGAACCGTCTTATTGACGTGGAGCCTCATCTTCGTCTTAAGGTCACCAACCTCGAGCCGGACATCCATGAAATTGTCTTTGGGCATAAACAGTATCATC
>DAOWDZ010000195.1 GCA_030638765.1 Desulfocapsa sp. | reverse complement strand
CGTTTATGGAAAGATTATTAAGAGTATTCCACTTCAGGGACGTCCCGTGTTTGGAACATGGTTTTTTAGACACAAAAAAAACGGGTAGTTAGAATATTTCTAACTACCCGTTTTCAATGTATGGATGGCGTCCCCAGTCGGATTCGAACCGGCGTTGCTGGGATGAAAGCCCAGTGTCCTGGACCTGACTAGACGATGGGGACGGATACTATTTTCTGGTGGGTCGTGTGCGACTCGAACGCACGACTCTCTGCTTAAAAGGCAGATACTCTACCGACTGAGTTAACGACCCATGGAGCAAGCTTTTATACAATGTTGTATTTCGTGTGTCAAGGGAAATCTAATTTAAATGTGTATAATGGATAAAGAGTAGTGTCAAGTATGCCTTATCGGAATAGCAGAGTTTAAAATGAAATTAAATGTCGAGAAAATTGATGTGACCATGTTTATGGAATAGGGTATGTTTAACAAAAAAGATAACAGACATCCCCAATGGAGAAAGAAATGGGATTTATAAAAGGAACAGCCAGTTATGTCCGCTTTGCAGTTGAAGGGGAACTACCTGATAATATATGGGATTTTATTGCAGATCGTGTAGTTGCGTTTTCATTCAAGGACATTGATGATACCTACGAAGAAGATTCTCTTGGTTGGGTGTCTGTGACGAATATGTTTGATACTGATTTCGAGTTTGCATCCTATGCTGCAGGGAATTATGTCACATTATCCATGCGTCTTGATGAACGGAAAGTATCTGCCGCCATTGTGAAGAAATTTGTGCAGAAGGAAGAAGAGCGAATTAAAAAGGAAAAACAAATTCCAAAAATTCCGAGAAGCATGCGAGTAGAGATAAAAGAGCGTATTCAGAATGAATTAATGCGCAAGGCGTTGCCAATGCCGTCTGTGTTTGATCTGTGTTGGAACCTTGAAGATTCTACACTTCTCTTTTTCTCAACTAATAAAAAGGCACAGGCTCTATTGGAAGATTTGTTTAAGGAAAGCTTCGGACTTTCACTTATTCAGCAGATTCCCTATCTTTGCGGGGAACATGTCCTTGACGATGAGGATATGGATAAGCTGGCAAGAATAACTCCCGACGTATTTGTATAGGATAGAAAATGGATTTAGTAGATCTTATAACTGAAAAGCGGTTCCTCGGGCAGGAATTTCTGACATGGCTATGGTGGAAGAGTGAAGAACGGGGCGGAGTCGTGGCTTTACCTGAAGAAGGAGATATTGTAGTTGTTTTTGAAAAACATATGCTTCTTGAATATGGCGAAGGTGATTCAAATGAAAGTCTAATCTGTAGAGGCTTGCAAACAGAGTTGCGAGAGGCACGTACCGGTCTTGTAATGGGAAAGAAGCTCGAACAGGCAAGGATTCAATTGGTATCAAATGATTACGAGTGGAACTTTACGATGGCTGCGGCTCTTATGGAGTTTCGTAACGTAAAATTACCAAAAACCGGGGGAGAGTCTGGAAATGACAACAACCCGGAAGAACGTGAAGGGATGATCCTTGAGAGGATTTATCTCTTTGAAGAACTTATAAGGATTTTTCTTGCACTGTTTCGGGTCTTTTTACAGGTGAGAGTGAGCGCTGAATGGCGTGAAGAGTTACAAAAAGTTCGGGAATGGGTTAGTAGGGCAGAAAGTGCTTAAAATCTTTTGTGAAGAACAAAAGTAAAACATATTTACCAATACGAGAGATCCATGGAGTTTGAAACCGTCATCGGGCTGGAAATTCATGCCCAGCTGAAAACCAAATCGAAAATATTCTGCAGTTGTTCCACTGAATTTGGAGCACCGCCAAATAGCCATACTTGCCAGATCTGTCTGGGGATGCCAGGAGTTCTGCCGGTACTCAATAAAAAGGTAGTTGAGTATTCCATCAAGATGGGCCTGGCAACGGGATCTAAAATTAACACTTTTAATCAGTTTGCCAGAAAAAATTATTTTTATCCTGATCTTCCAAAGGGATATCAGACATCTCAGTTCGATCTTCCTATTGTTGAATTTGGTGAGGTTGAGATTGAGGTAAATGGCAGCAAAAAAGTGATTGGTATCACCCGTATGCATATGGAGGAAGATGCAGGAAAATTGGTTCACGACGATAGTGAGCCAGTATCCTTTGTTGATCTCAATCGTACGGGTACTCCGCTGCTTGAGATTGTTTCAGAGCCTGATTTACGATCTCCGGAAGAGGCCTATGCGTACTTGAAGAAACTGCATGCAATTCTACGTTACCTTGATATTTGTGATGGTAACATGCAGGAGGGGAGTTTTCGTTGTGATGCAAATATCTCATTAAGACCGATTGGTCAGGAAGAACTTGGGACTCGTACAGAACTCAAGAATATGAATTCCTTTAAAAATGTGCAGGCAGCTCTTGAATATGAAGTACGTCGACAGCGTGATGTGCTGCTCGATGGCGAGAAGGTTAATCAGGAAACACTCCAGTGGGATCCGGACCGCAATAGAACTAAATCAATGCGTTCCAAGGAAGAGGCACACGATTATCGTTATTTCCCATGTCCTGATTTGATTCCGATCGTGATTGAAGAGAGTTGGATTGAAGAAATCAGGGCTTCTCTGCCAGAGCTCCCTGATGCTAAAAAGTCACGTTTTATGAGTGAATATGATTTGCCGGAGTATGACGCTGTCATTCTCACAGCATCTAGAGAGTTAGCTGAATTCTTTGAGACTGCTGTGAAAAATGGTGGCAAGGCTAAAAAAGTATCCAACTGGATTATGACTGAACTGCTGCGGGAATTGAAAGGAGCAGATGTCACTGAATGTAAGGTGAAACCAGAGCAACTTGGTGCATTACTGAAAATGGTTGATGATGGAACTATATCAGGAAAGATTGCTAAAACAGTATTTTTTGAAATGATGGTTTCAGGGAAAGATCCCCAGATTGTGGTTAAAGAGAAAAATTTGATTCAGGTTTCAGATAGTGGGGAATTACTGGCTTTTGTTCAGGAAATAATCACCGCAAATCCGGGACAGGCCGAGGATTTCAAGGCTGGCAAGACGAAGCTCATGGGGTATTTTGTTGGTCAGTTAATGCAGAAAACTAAGGGTAAGGCAAATCCGAAGGTGGCAAACGAGTTGTTTGTAAAGGAACTTTCCAAATAAGGATTTTTCAGGAAGCCAATGGATAAGCAAGATTGGCAAAAAAAAGGAGCAGGACACAGAGAACGACTCCGGGACAGATTTTTGGAGCGTGGACTTGACAGCTTCAGTGATGCTGAAATTTTAGAACTCCTGCTCTCCTTTGGTACACCGAGAGGTGACTGTAAAGAACCTGCAAAATCTGCTTTGGAACAGTTTGGGTCCCTTTCTGCGGTTCTTGAAACACCACTTGTTGAGCTACAGAATATTAATGGTATTGGTCCGAAAAATGGGTTTGCCGTTCATTTTATCCAGGCGGTGTCAAGACGATATCTTAAGGATCGTCTTCAGGGAAAGCGTTATCTTCATTCCTCAATGGATGTTCGTGATTACCTTCTCCATGCCCTTCGTGGTTTGAAGAAAGAAGTTCTCACTGTCATTTACCTTGATTCATCCCATGCAATTCTTGACACAGAAACAGTGGCCGAAGGCACCATCAATGTTAACACTGTTTATCCAAGAGAACTTATTAAAAAGGCACTGCAACACAATGCAGCCGCCATTATCATTGCTCATAATCATCCATCCGGTTCGTTGAACCCATCAGCACAGGATTTACAACTCACCAGAACACTTTATCTGCTTGGGAGCATGATGCAGATAGCACTTCTTGATCATTTGATTATTGGTGATGGAAGTTTTTCTTTTGCCGATGAAGGTTTGATGACTGAGATAAGTATCCAATGCCGTAAGACGATGGAAGGTCTTCATTCTGAGTTATGACCTCTTCTCTCTATATCCATATTCCTTTTTGTACGTCCAAATGCAGTTACTGTTCCTTTAACTCATATGCGGGCCTTGAGAGCTTACAGGGGCGTTATGTTGAGGCATTGTGTGCGGAAATGGCCGGGATTGCCTTGAGGGAGGATGTGGGGCCACTAAAGACTGTCTTTTTAGGTGGTGGAACACCGAGTATCCTATCTTCAAATTTGTTGCACAGAATAATTGCTGCATCCTCCACTTTATTTTCGTGTACTGACGATGCGGAAATATCCATTGAGATAAATCCGGGAACCGTGGATAGGGAAAAACTGGAAAATCTCCAAGAGTCAGGGTTAAACAGAATTTCATTTGGAGTGCAATCGTTTAACGATACTGAGTTAAACCGCATAGGACGCACCCATTCAGCTGATGAAGCAGTGAGGGCGATTACCATGGCGGTAAAGGCAGGATATAGCAATGTGAGCCTTGATCTTATGTTTGGTCTTCCAGGGCAAACTCTACAGAGTTGGCAGCAAAGTCTTAAAACAGCAATATCTCTTGGCGTAAAGCATCTTTCCCTCTATCAGTTGACAGTGGAAGAACAGACACCAATAGAAAAAATGATACATGATGGCAAAATAGAGCTGCCAGGTGAAGAAGAACTCTTCGAAATGGATGAGATCACCTCAAAGCTCACCAGGGAAAGCGGGTTGAATCAGTATGAAATCTCAAATTATTCTGAAAGCGGGTTTCAGTGTCGTCATAATATTGTCTATTGGAAAAATGAAGAATATCTGGGATTAGGGGCGGGAGCGGTTTCATGTATACAGGGAAATCGTAAACGAACGGTTGCTGATCCTGTTCAATATTGTGAACGAATCGAGGCAGGAAAATCGGTAATTATTGAAGAGGAAACCCTGGAAAAAGAGGCATCATTTCGAGAAACCGTAATCATGGGATTACGGATGAATCAAGGTGTTTCAGAGTCCGTTCTTACAAGTCGATATGGGCTCAACCCTACTGAATATTATGGGGAAATCCTTCAAAAGTTATTGAAAGAGGACTTTCTTCATTGGAGTGAAGGATTTCTGTCGCTGACCGATCGGGGCAGGGTCATGGCTAATCGTGTTATGGCAGAACTGGTGTAGAAAAATAATTTCGGATGGCAGTGTGATCTACTGTTCAAGATCCGTGAATTGTAAAACCAGTTTCTGGAGGTTTTCAGGTAACGAGAGACATACCTTTTCCTCACTCATTGAGTGAGAAGTGACGAAGAGTTAGGACATAAAAATCTGAGGAGTTAAGGTTTTTTATACCAGTGTATTGATCACTGATGAGTAAAGGCTGTTTGAGGATATCACTGTTTTACCTTGACCCTTGGACTTCTAAAAAGGTAAAAGAAAAGGAAGTAAAGTCCCTGTAATAGGGAACAGGATCAATACTTATCAATATTTAAGTGACAGATATGATATCTATGCCTTTTCTACAAAAACATCTTATGAAATTTGGATTGTTACTGGCGCTGGGCTCTTTAACGGCCTGTGGTCAGACAATGTATGGAGTTGTAAAAATTGAATCGATTCCCCCTGGAGCCGAAGTTATAAATTTAAAGGATGACACGCATCTCGGTATGACTCCGCTTCTGGTAACCTGGGAAGGTAGTGATGACGAAGCTAAGCATGCAACCGTGGAGTTACGAAAAGTGGGATATATTGAGCAGATCACGTCCTTTTGGGTCACCATGCGGCATACATCAAAAGAGGCTGCCACCAATGAGCCTCAGCCTGTAACGGTTGAATTGAAAAAAAGGAAATAAATGATGCAGGGTATAAAAAGCCGTATTTCCAGCGTCTGTCGCCTTGTTACTTTGATAGCTGCATTTGCACTTCTGTCAGGTTGTGGGAACAAAAACATTGTTAATTTTAAGATTAATTCTGTACCCAAGGGTGCTTATGTTCTCTATCAGGTGATTGGTGAAGGTATTTCCTGCCAGGGACAATGGGTGTTTCTTGGAAATACTCCAATTCAAGGGGTACGGCATTTTAATGAAGGCGAATTAAGTAAAGCAAAGAAAATTACCCTTAGAATTATGTATCATGGCTATCAGGATCAGATTAAGGAATGGGATGGTGATGGGTTTTGGGAAGAGGTCGCAAAACGTGATGTAATTCTCTGGACCCCGCAAATGATTGCAGCTGAAAAAGAGCATTAATTCCATTTTTAATGTGGAATTAATGCCTTGCTGAAGTACTGGAATCTAGAATAGATCAAAAATTGAATACACTGGCAGTTGCGGCCATATCGATCAGGTTGCCACCGGTATCAAGTTTCATATTTGTACAGAATGCTTTTTTATCAAGATTTCTTCCTTTTGCACAGGGAGTACAAACACCTGTGGTAACGTCTTTTTCTTCAAGATAAGGGAGGTAGTCAGCTGCACAGTCACCCGTGATGGTTGTGTTTTTCCCGTCCTTTCCTTGCATTGCCCATTCAACACCGTCATCCACCAGGAAAATATTGACTTTATGTCCTTTTTCATGGGAAATTTTGGCAAACTGGAAGCAACGCGTTGCTTTTTCGTTATCGTCGGTGTGTAAAATAAAGAGATATTCGGCCATGATGTGTCCTCCTGAGAGATGAATAGTAGAGAAAATATGAACTTAGCATGTTGTTTATTGACATATGTTTAATAAAAGCACAAGCAGTTTTCAATTGAATGGGGACTTACAATGTATCTTCCAGGATTAGCCAGAGATTTGTATAAAAGTCGAAAAGAAGTGGAACAGCTTGAGCAGCAACTGCAGGAGGCAGCAGCATCTCAGCAGCAAGAACTGAAAGATCAGTTGCGTCAGGCTAAGGCAGAACTCACACAGCTTTTAAAGGTAATGGAGGGACGGAAAGAACAGTCAAGATCTTCATTGAATAAGCCATCTTCCCGTTTTTGAAAATCTATCTGTCTCCGGAAGGTCGAGGGGTGTTTACAGGTTGCACGCCTTGAGGTACGGCATAAGAAATGGCTTGTGTTCTTCGATTTCATCCATTGTAAGTCCACTCATCTCATAGGGAAATACCAGCCAGTCTTCAGTCTGATAGAGTGTAAAATCCGGTTCCATTTCAGTTTCTTTATAGGAGGGGCGTTGCCATAAAGTAGCAGTCTTGATCTGTCTGGGCATATTTCGTTTAAGATGACGGCTCAACCGTTTGATAACAGCATCAATACTTTTTCCAGTACTGAAGACGTCATCAACGAGTAACAGAGAATCATCGGCATTTAGATTTTCAAGTAAATACTGTGTACCATGAACCCTTATTTCTGCCTCTGCAGATAGTACCATTTCCTCGTAGGAGGGCTGGCCGCAATAGGAAGTACGTAATGAAATATGGTTGGTATCTATACCAAGTGTCTGGAGGCATTCCTGAACATAGATGCCAACTGAACTGCCGCCACGCCATATCCCAACGATAAACGTCGGGCGAAAGCCACTTTCGAAAATCTTCACACCTAATTTGAAGGAATCTAAAATCAGGGTTTCTTCATCGAGAAATATTTTTTTCATAAGAGTGCGTTAGACATGAAATTGTAGAAAGCTGTTATGGTATTAGACCAAAGTATTTCTTTTAAGATACCATTTTTGAAACATTACTTGTATAGAATATATTCTAAATTCACTCGATTCCAACGAAGACAGGGGTAAAAATGGAAAAGGTATACTTAACTGCCCAGGGTTTACTGGAAGATTCTTTTAAACTGGCACAGCAGATTCTTGAGAGTGGCTTTAAACCGACATTTATCATTGCTATCTGGCGTGGTGGAGTGCCTATCGGTATAGCTGTTCAGGAGTTTTTATCCTTTCATGGGATACAATCTGACAATATTGCGATCCGAACTTCTTCATATAGTGGGATTGATAAGCAGACACGGGAAATTCAGCTTTATGGCTTGAACTATCTGGTCAAAAACATGCAACATAGTGACAGTCTGCTTATTGTGGATGATGTCTTCGATACCGGTCGTTCAGTTGAGGCAATTATCAATGAGTTGAGTCGCAGGTTACGCCTGAATACTCCGGAAGATATTCGTATTGCAGTTCCCTATTATAAGCCCACTCGTAATCAGATAGGAAGAGCACCGGATTACGCAGTTCACGAAACAACTGCCTGGCTCAAATATCCTCATTCACTAGAGGGATTGAGTGTGGAGGAAATACAGGAAAAACGACCT
>DAOWDZ010000247.1 GCA_030638765.1 Desulfocapsa sp. | reverse complement strand
GCAGGATACAGAATCATCTTTGTACCTTTTCTTGCCTTCTTTTTCGCAAGCTTAAATGTTGGTGCCATCCAACTTCCTATAGTCCTGCAACTTGACTCTGCTCTTTCTGGTGTTATTCAGGGATGTTGTGTTCTCACTGCCCTCTTCATACTTGGAATTAGACGGAAGAGGAACCAATCATGATTGATGGCCTTTCCTTTCCATTTCTCATGGCATCGCTCCTGGCGGCCAGTGCTCCACTTATTATTATCGCACTTGGTGAAACAATTTCTGAAAAAAGTGGCGTCATCAATCTGTCTCTTGACGGTGTTGTACTCTTTTCTGCCATGGCATCCTTTGTAGTTGCCAAAGAAACGGACTCGCTGATGCTTGGCTTCCTGGCAGGAGGATGTACTGGAATGCTCACTGGAATACTTGTTGGCTATTTCAGTATTTACCTCCACCTCTCACAAATGGCAGTGGGCTTTGCGTTATCGCTTCTTTGCAGAGATCTGGCTTATTTTCTAGGAAATCCATACAGCAGAGTACAGGGCCCGATACTTCTTGAGACAAAACTTCCTTTTTATGACGCCCTCCCCTCTTCCCTGCAAATTATTTTAACCCAACCGCTGACAGTCTGGTTTGCTCTTTTGTTGATTTTTGTGCTCTACTACTTTTTCACATTCAGTCATACAGGCCTCAGTTTCAGATCTGTGGGAGAAAACCCTGCAGCATCTTTTGCAAGGGGGTTGAATCCTGGTGCAATCCAGATGGCTGCAGTTCTGGCAGGAACTTTTCTTGTTGGAATTGGCGGGGCTGCCTATTCACTCTCTTTAAAACCTGGCTGGGGGCGTCCTCAGGGAGCAGAAGGAATCGGATGGATCGCACTGGCACTTGTTATCTTTGGCAGTTGGAACCCTATACGCGTTGCTCTTGGTGCAATGTTTTTTGCTTTTCTCCAGGTAAACAGTATTGGCCTGCAGGATATTTTCCCGGGAATTCCAGCTCAAGTTTTCCAGACTGCGCCATTTCCTCTTATGATATTCACCCTTGTTTTTCTGCACTATTCTACTAAAAAAAATGCTCCACAAAACTTGTCAGGGAATACGTTTCAAAAAAGCGTTGCTAATTTATTTATGTCTCAGCCTCCCAAATCGATAGGGAAAAGTTATAAGCAGGAGTAATCCTAAGCCGTTACCGGCCTCAACAAAGACCATGAAACTGAACACAAAACAAAGAGAACTCTTTCTCAAATCATCCAGATATATTGATTGGGAAGACAATCAGATTCTGTCTCTTGCTAAAGAATTATCTTCCGAAAATAAAGATACTGCCGCCATAGCAAAAAAATGTTTTGAATGGGTCCGAGACAACATAAAACACAGTAATGACTTTGCGATGAATCCCGTTACCTGTTCGGCATCTGAAGTTTTACAAGAAGGCACCGGCTACTGTTACGCAAAAAGTCATCTCCTTGCAGCGTTATTAAGAGCAAATTCAATTCCTGCAGGCCTTTGCTATCAACGTTTAAGCAGAGATGACAACGGTGCTCCTTTTTGCCTGCACGGTCTCAATGCAGTTTTTCTGGAAAAGTTTGGATGGTATCGAATCGACCCAAGAGGGAATAAAGAGGGGGTAAATGCTCAGTTTGTTCCGCCACAGGAATGTTTGGCATATTCCATTCGAATTGAAGGTGAAGTTGATTTACCGGAAATTTGGAACGAACCACTTCCGTCTGTTTCAAAAGTTCTCACAAGCTATAATACATACCAGGAAGTATGGGAGAACCTGCCGGATATAGAATTTTACAGATCAGTCAGACGTACCTGAACCACTCCTCGAACAGAATTGCAGCAAAACACTGCCTCCGCCCGATACAGATCTTCCATTGTAAGCGTCTTCTCGCATAGTTCTACTGATGATTGGAATAAAAGCTGCTGGCGCATTATTCCGGAAAGGAGACCTGAAGCAATAGGTGGAGTGTAATACTTTCCATCAAGAAAAAGAATGAGATTGGTGATACAACCTTCAGTCAGTTCTCCTCGTTCATTGAAGAAAACAATGTCAAAAAGTTTTTCTTTTTGAGCACGTGCAAATTCACTATTAAAAAGATCTCTGTGACTGGTCTTGTGAAAAAAGTATGGTGACGAAGAATTAGTAGAGTACTCAGAAAGGCCTATTGCTGGCAGCCCTTCATGAATTACCGAGGGAATGTCCGGTAAATGAGAAAAAGAAGGAGCATCACAAGCATGTAACGTTATTTCTAACGTCCCATCCTTTGCAAGAGTGAGCCGAACCCTGTAACACTTCTTACTCCTATTCGGATTTTTTTGGAGATCATCAAGTAATCTACGAATTTCGTCATCAGGGAACAGATAGCTAAAATAGTCAGCCGATTCCTTCAACCTGACAAGGTGCTCATCAAGCAGCCAGTAACCATTTGCCGGTTCCAAAAGAAGGGTCTCAATGAGAACAAAATCAGGAACAGGATTAGTAAGAAAGTCTGCCTTTAAAAGACATTCCTCCCACTCCTGTTCCGGATCAGAATCATAAACAATTCCCGACCCAATCCCCATTTCGCCTTTGCCATCAGTAAGCCGGATGGTACGAATCGGGACATTAAAAGCGGCATCGCCATCGGGCGAGAAATAGCCAATAGCTCCCGTATACACACCCCGTGGAGACTCTTCAAGTTCTCGAATTATTTCCATGGTTCGTATTTTAGGGGCTCCCGTTACGGAGCCACATGGAAACAACGCCTTCAACACATCAAGAATGGTACTTTTTTTGAAAATATTTCCATCCGTCTCAGTGACGATCCTCGAAGTCATCTGCAGGACACTCTCATAGCGCTCCACATTGAAAAGAGATTCTGTCACCACTGCTCCGCCATTGACCTGATGGCTAAGACGTCCCAAATCATTACGAAGCAGATCAACAATCATCACATTTTCACTGCGATTTTTTATATCTTTCTTGAGTGCTTCACAAAGATCCTGATCTTCCTGCCAATAACGTCCACGTCTTGATGTCCCTTTCATGGGACAAACACTTATGGACTTACCATTAACTCGAAAGAACAGTTCTGGAGAAAGTGAGAGAATATGCTCAGCACCAAGGTGCATAATCGCCCCATAGGCCACGGATTGGCTACGGCGTAAATCACGATAAAAGGCTTCAGGAGAACCACAAAAATCAAAGAGAAGCTTTAAGGTATAATTGACCTGATAGGTATCTCCGGCTGCGATATATTCTTTAATGCGATGGATAGCTTCAAGATAATTTTCTTTGGATTGACTCGCAGTCAGGTTGTCTATTGTAAATTCCGAAAGTGTTTTTACAGTATCAATCAACGGAAAGGATGATTCGCCGCTCTCATGATCGTATTTTAATGCTTCTTGAAAAACTCCAAATGATGCAAGCGGTGAACCTTCTCTTCCTTCAGCCGGTAAAAGTCCAGCGATACATGATTCCAACAGGTATCCAAACTCATAACTCATCCAGCCAGCGAGATATTTCCCATCAGCCAATACGTTTTCCATTCGGGAAATAAAAACCTGGGGATCATCACCTGAAAAGAATTCCAGCCGGATTTCCGGTTCGACAAAAAGAAAAGAATATTTGTTTTCTGCACCACAACGGGATGTATCAAGAAAGACATATTCACCGTTATCCTGAAGAGTTGTCAGCAGAAAATCTAATTGTTTTTGTTTCAATGGCCTCATGCACCCTTTCATATCAAGTCAAGATAAAATTACCAACAAAAAAACGCTAAAATCTGGGATCACATTGACGATAAAGGATATTCTCTTCTTGCGTCAGAGGGAAAAATAGGCTATACTCGCTGATTTCACGGCACTATTTCATAACAACTACTATTACAGCCTGCAAGGTTTTGTCCCGGCAGTGCTGTCAGTACCTTTTTTTTATCACCTGCATTTTACAAGGAGGCCCTATGCTAATTAAGGACTGGATGGCAACCACCATACTAACCGTGGATGCCAACACCTCGGTCATGCGAGCCGGAAGAACAATGAAAGACAACAATATCAGAAGATTACCTGTTGTTTCTCAAGGAAAACTTGCAGGCATCATAACAGACCGAGATTTAAAAGAGGCATCTCCCTCTTCAAAAACAGATATGGACATGCATGAGATGTACTACCTTCTTTCCGAAATGAAGGTAAAAGATGTAATGACCACCAACCCTGTTCGCTTAAGCCAGGATGATACCCTTGAAAAAGCAGCTCTCATCATGCTAAACGAAACAATCTCAGGGCTTGTTATTGTTGACCAGGAAGACAATCTGGTTGGGCTCCTTTCTGAATCTGATGTTCTTCGTGGCTTTATTCACGCCACGGGTATTCAGGATGGTGCTTTCCAAGTTGTAATGGATATGTCAGATGAGGGAGGAACCGTATCACAACTCATAGACGTCCTTCGACAAAACCGTGCCAGAGTCCTCTCCATCCTTACTTCTTTTGAAGATGCTCCGGCAGGATCCAAACGAGTTTCCATCCGTATCATGCCTTATAATGGTGAAGTTGATGAGCTGATCAAAGAACTTGAATCAATGGATGGCTACAACATTGTAAGTCAAGGCATTGATGATTTAAGCAATCTACCAAAAAAATAATTTATAAATAAAAAAAACCGTACCAACAACCAACAAAGGAGATTTACCTATGTCGAGAAAAATGGTCACAATTGATGGTAACCAAGCATGTACGCATGTTGCCTATGCCACCAGTGAAGTTATC
>DAOWDZ010000151.1 GCA_030638765.1 Desulfocapsa sp. | reverse complement strand
CATAGCAGAACTCCTCAAAAAAGAATTCGCACCCATTAAGCGAAGCCTTGCTGCAGCGGAAAACAAAAAACCGGACTATCGTGATATCATGGGTGGAATCGGATACCTTCTTGGTCTTGCAGGACTGATCAGCTGGATGAAAAACCGTAAACCTGAGGATTCATCAGACAAATGATAGAGGAACCCTTTGCTAACGGCGTAAGTTTTTTTCATAAACGTGATCCTCGAATCAAAATCATTGCTGCTGCAAGCCTGAGCCTGGTACTTGCTCTTACGTCATCGTTTACAACAGCAATTACAGGATTTATTTTTACCGCTCTTCTGCTTATCCTTTCCAGGCCTGACTTTTCCCTTCTTGTAAAACGAATCATGAGTGTAAATGTATTTACTCTCTTTCTTCTCATTACCCTTCCTTTCACCTATGGCAGCGGTGAAACTATGAATTTGGGGGCCTTCACTATCAACCTGGATGGCCTGTGCCTGGCTGGCCTTATTACTCTGAAAACTAATGCTATTCTTTTCTGTTTTCTGGCACTTCTTGCTACGTCTTCAATAATCAGTCTCGGCCATGGAATGGAGAAACTTGGACTGCCTTTGAAGCTTATATTTCTCCTCCTTTTTTCCTACCGTCAGCTCTTTGTTATTCACCAGGAATACAAAGGACTGCAACGGGCTGCCAAACTCAGAGGATTTACCCCGGTAAACTCACTCCACACGTACCGTACCTATGCCTATCTTTTTGGAATGACATTAGTTAAAAGCTGGAATCGGGCACAACGAGTACAACAGGCCATGGTGCTGCGTGGCTTTAACGGCAGACTTATCCCTTTAAACCAGCCCACTCCCACCATGGTTGATTATGGATTTCTTATTATCCTTCTTATAATGAGTTTGATTCTTGCTGGGTTTTCCTGCCTCACTCTTCCGCTGTGACCTGTATGAGCAAAACACCACTCCTTGAACTTCGTGATCTAAGCTATTCCTACCCGGAATCTGACTCACCACTGCTGGACAACATAAATTTATCGATCAGCACAGAACACATCGGTCTTATCGGGCCCAATGGCTGTGGCAAAACCACCCTTTTTCAAATTATTATGGGCTTATTACAATCTGATACCGGAGAAATTTTGCTCAAAGGTGCAAACATTAATACCGAAAAGGAACTGCGCAATCTGCGGCGTAACATCGGATTTCTTTTCCAAAATTCAGACGACCAACTTTTTTCGCCCACGGTTCTTGAGGATGTAGCCTTCGGACCTTTAAATCTTGGCATGACACCTGATGATGCCAGAAATATATCACTGGACACCCTTGAGCATCTGGGCCTCAAAGGATTCGAAGATAGAATTACTCACCGCTTATCTGGAGGCGAAAAGAAACTCGTAGCTCTTGCCACCATCCTTTCTATGAAACCACAATTATTACTCCTCGATGAACCAAGTAACAATCTCGACCCAGCGACACGAGAACGATTAATAGAGATCCTCAGAAATCAGAACATTGCCCATATCATTATCTCACATGATATGGACTTTCTTGCTTCAACATGTACTGCACTCTATACCCTCCAGGACACAACACTTGTCCGCTGTAAACAAAAACAGGTTCACAGCCATGAGCATATCCATCCTTACGGCAACCATCCCCATCAGCATGGGATTTGATACAGAGTTGTCTCCTTACCGTAATTTTCAATTGCATCCAAATGTATCACTATAAATTCAACCTATAAACAAAAAGTGTCTACAAAACTGGACAAAGTCTAACTTTATAGACATTTTTCGTAATCAAAACATTACCCCAAAACCATTAAATCACCGCAAACACCATACCAGAAAGGATCTTGGTAGCACCGTTCAGATTACGATGTTGTGGCACCTTAATTGCATTGTTGTCATTAACGCTTCGCATGTAATTAAACATGGTAATATATTTAAACACTTTTACAGGTGACAAATTAGTAATAATAGATAATATTAATTAAACTGCCATCTATTTGAAAAAAATGAAAAATCTAACTAGTTAATGGAGCATATATCTCCATTTTATTAAGTATCTTTCAATGAATTATGCTTTTTTGACCAAATACACGTTGGATTAACAATTAAAACTCTTCTTTTCTAACTAACCATGCACAACGATATTTCAAAATTTGACCTCTTCCCCATCGAAATCGCTCCCCGTATCTGGTGGGTGGGCCATGTACTTAAAGACGACCTCTTTCAATGCCACGCCTATCTCATCGAACAGGGCGACCAATCCGTTCTTGTAGATCCGGGATCACTACTCACCATTGAAACCACTCTCAATAAAATTGAACAAATAATTCCCTTTGAGAATATTCGCTACTTTATCTGCCAACACCAGGACCCAGATATTGCCGCTTCTTTGCCACTCATCGACACGCTTGTCACACGAGACGATGCTGCCATTCTCTGTCACGGGAGAGCCGAAGCCCTTCTCAAACATTACAAAGTCGACATCCCCATGCTTCTGGTTGAAGATCTGGAATGGTCTCTCACGCTAGTGGATCGAACGCTTAAATTTATTTTTACCCCCTACGCCCATTTCCCCGGAGCCATCTGTACCTTTGATGAAAAAACCGGCAGCCTCTTTTCAAGCGATCTTTTTGGAGGACTCACCAACCAATTTCATCTCTATGCTCAGGACGAAAACTATTTTGAAGCCATGCGGCCATTTCACGAGCATTACATCCCCAGTAATGCAATCCTGAGACATGCCATTGAATCAATCCAAAAATTCCCAGTTACCCAAATTTTACCTCAGCATGGCTCCATCATCCCACCTCATCTCGTGCAAACAATGATGTCACGTATGATGGAACTGGAATGTGGTCTTTTCCTCGATGAGCAGGCTTTATCAGAGGTTATACGACTTTCTGAAATGAATAAAACCCTGCGGGAAATAAACAATCTCATGATTCTTTCAAAGGATTTCAAGACGATTGTAGGGGGACTTCTCGAGATAACTCAGCGTTTTCTTCCCGCCACATCCTTTGAGTTTTATTCCCAGACTCAAGATAAAGAATATCTCCATCTTACTCATAACGACTATTACTGCGGAGAAGTTGCCCTACCTCCTTATCATTTACGAGAGCTTATCTCCATCAGCATGGTTGAGTGGTACTCCAAAAGCGACATGAACTCGGACATGGATGCTCTGTCAATTCACAGAACGAACGAAAAACCCTGTCTGATACTCCCGCTCAGCAATGATGACATGAACGTAACCGGCATCGCTATAATCCACCTCAGCGAACCACTATCAGATCAAACCGGAATGCATAAAATTATCTCCAGATTTCAAGCACCTCTTCAGGTTGCTGTGGAACGGGAAGCTATCTTTCGGGCCATGGAGATGGAACGGCAACAGATATACGAACGAGCCAGCCGTGATCCTCTGACCAACCTCTATACCAGGTTTTATATGCAGGACACTGTACAGAGAATTCTTGAGCTTCAGAAACGTGACAAAAAAACCTCAATGCATCTGGCCATGGTTGACATCGACCATTTCAAGCGAATAAATGATAATTATGGACATAATGCTGGTGATATGGCCCTGAGAGAAATAGCAGCTGTCATTTTAAGAGAAATACGTTCCAGCGATCTGCCCATTCGCCTTGGCGGTGAAGAATTCGGTATTTTTCTGGCAGGAACTTCCTCGGATAAAGCCATAAACTTTTCAGAGCGATTACGGCTCAAAATTGAGCGACTCGAATTTCCAGAACCACTTTCCAAAGAGAAACTTACCGTCTCAATTGGGCTCACCGAAGGAAAAATTGGAGACACCCTGGAATGTCTTATTGAACGGGCCGATAAGGCGTTATATAGAGCAAAGAACAAAGGACGTAACCAGTTGCAAATGGCAGAAATTGATTACAACTGATATTTTTCTATAATATCTTCAGGAATACGGGTGGGTCGTCCATTCTTAAGTGATATCATGGTGAAACTGACCTGCCCCTTTGCGGCAACTTTGTCATTTTCACCTTTCACTATCCAAAAGTTAATCACCACCTTGGCGCCATGAAATTCTTCCAGCTGAGTCCTGGCCTTAACAGTTTTGTCCTGCAACAATATTGGTCGCTTATACTGAATATTGACCTCAGAGGCCACCCAGGAGAATCCACGTTCCACAAATGCTTCCATTGCCACCTTATAATCTTTATTCATCTGGTCATAACGAGCCATGAGAATATAATCCAGATATTTTGAATAGTGGACATGGTTGTTCATATCTATATCATCGGGCCGCACAGCGATTTCTGTTTCAAAGATGGAATACATTTTCCCCTCATATGATTTTAAATTTTTCCTTACCATTCCATGCACAGGATTTACACCCTTACTAAAGGAATGAACAGTTTTCTTTTTCTGATTACGTACAAAGCTCAACCTATGCTCCGTCATTCCCGCGTAGGAGGAAATCCAGAGGCTTCACGTAATCCTGGATCCCCGCCTACGCAAGGATGACACGATGGAGCATTGTTAACATGTCTGTTTTTCAATGCATTACAGTGAGACCAAAAGGACTTGGCTAAGTGTCATACGTAATCAGATTTCTTTTTGCTTTGGAAAGAAGAGCAAAAGTTGTAAATTAAGACACAATGCAATCCTCACATGATAAAAGCACTCTCAAATCTATGCTATGATTACAACCGGTATCGCCATACTTCTTGCCACAGGCCTCATT
>DAOWDZ010000121.1 GCA_030638765.1 Desulfocapsa sp. | reverse complement strand
TCAGAAGAACCACTTTTAATATTTGACGGCGCTTGCGGAACCACACTTCAAACCATGGAAATCGATTCTGCTGTGTGGGATGGTCTCGAAGGCTGTAATGAATATCTCAACATTTCCGATCCAGACACCATAATCGAGCTGCATAGACGATTTTTAGAAGCTGGTGCCATGGTTATCGAAACAAACACTTTTGGTTCTACTTCAGTGGTACTTTCGGAATATGGCCTTGAAGGCAGAGTTAAAGAACTCAATCGAGCAGCAGTTGCCAATGCCAAAAAGGCCATTGCCGAGTTTTCGACACCGGAATCTCCCCGTTATGTCATAGGATCCATAGGGCCCACAACAAAACTTCCGATATTAGGCCACATTTCGCCTGAAGATCTCACTCTTACTGTAACTGAACAACTCGAAGCACTGCTTGATTCCGATGTTGATGCCTTGATTGTTGAAACATGCCAGGATCTGCTTCAAATTAAGACATCACTTATAACATGTTTTGATCTTCTTGAAAAAACAGGTGTTGATATTCCAGTATTGGCCTCTGTGACTTTTGAGCAACAGGGAACCATGCTTGTTGGCACTGACATAGCCGCTGTTTGTGCTACAATTGCACCATTTCCCGTATTCTCGCTTGGTTTAAATTGCGCCACAGGTCCAACAGATATGGAACCTCATATTGATTATCTCAGTTCTAACTGGAAAAAACGTATCTCCTGCATTCCTAATCAGGGTATGCCTGAAGTTGTTGATGGGAAAACTCATTATCCTTTAACTCCCGAAGCGTATGGAAAACATATGCACGAGTTTATCACCAAAAAGGGAGTCTCCATTGTTGGTGGGTGTTGCGGAACGTCACCTGCGCATATTAAAGAGTTGGTGAGCGCCTTAAAAGATGCGATCCCTGCAGATCGCAGCGAGGTGTTAAAATGAAAAAACAGACCAACAACAGCAACCTGAATCAAATTGCCAGCCTCTATCAGGCGGTTGATATTCAACAGTTACCTGCACCATTAATTATTGGTGAACGCTCCAACCCCACAGGCTCCAAAAAGTTTCGTGAACTGCTCATTGCCGATGACTATGAAGGATGTCTTCAGGTAGGTGTTGCTCAAGAACGTCTTGGAGCTCACGTAGTCGACCTGAGTGCTGCCTGGGCTGGGCGAGATGAAGAAAAGGATCTCATTACACTGGTACAGATGTACGGTCGTACCCTTAAAGCACCACTCATGATTGATTCGACATCTCCAGCCGTTATTGCAAAGGCTCTTGCTGCCTATCCTGGAAGAGCGATAGTAAACTCCATAAACCTTGAAGATGGTGGCAAAAACCTAGATACCATATGTGATTCTGTTAAAAAATATGGCGCCTGTGTCACTGCTCTCACCATTGACGAAGACGGTATGGCCATGGACTGCGATACAAAATTTGAAATTGCAGAACGTATCTATAAACTTGTCACCGAAAAACACGGTATCAATGCTGATTCACTCTTCTTTGACCCCCTCACCTTTACTGTGGGATCAGGTGATGAAAAACTACGCGATTCCGCCATTCAGGTTCTTAATGCTATCAGACGGATAAAAGCAGAACTCCCTGATTGTCATACAATTTTAGGACTCTCAAATATTTCTTTTGGGCTCCCTGTTCAAGCCAGAAAAGTATTGAATGCCGTATTTCTTCATGAAGCTGTTGCGGCTGGGCTTGATGCTGTAATCATAGATCCTACGAATTGTATCAGTCTTGATTCCATTGATAAGGATGCCGTATCACTAGCCCTTGATCTGCTCTATGATAAGACATCAGTTAACGAGCAGCCCCTCATGGCATATATCAAATATTTTGAGAATCACCATATTGATGATGCTGCTGAAGAGAGTAAAGACGCTCCCCCTGAAGAAATGATCAGAGATCGTATCATGCTTGGTAATCAACAGGATTTACCTGATATTTTACGCATGCTTCTTGATCGCTACAGCGCACTTGAGATCGTTAATCAGCATCTGGTTTCCGCCATGCGTGAGGTGGGGGTACTATTTGGTTCTGGTGAAATGCTTCTCCCCTTCGTATTGCAATCAGCTGAGGTAATGCGAAAATCAGTCGATATCCTTGAACCTTTCATGGATACAAACGACAGATCCGATTCGCCATGTATTCTCCTTGCAACGGTTCAGGGAGATGTTCATGATATAGGGAAAAATCTTGTAAACATTATTCTCAGCAATAATGGATATAATGTTATTGATCTTGGCATTAAAGTTAGTGCAGAAGCGATTATTGAGGCCGTCAAAAACAATCCTGACATTGATATAATCTGTCTCAGCGGACTTCTAGTTAAATCAGCCATGATCATGCAAGAGAGCATGACCAAATACAAAGCTGCAAATATCAAAAAACCAATTCTCCTTGGCGGTGCAGCACTGACAAGAAAATTTGTTGCCCTTGATTGCGCCCCTCTATACGACGCACCTGTTATTTATTGTCGTGATGCTTTCTCGGGACTAAAGGCGATACAGGATTTTGAAAAGGATTTACTTGAATCAAGCAGTTGGGAAGAAAATACAAAGAGTAATTCCACGACAAAAAGTAAAAAGAGACCTCCTGCAACGATTCTGAGCACTATCCCAACCCCACCATTTACTGGAATAAAAACCATTGAAGCAAGACCTGATGAGTTTCTGTCACTCATGAATCAGCAAATTCTCTTTCGTGGCAGATGGGGATATAAGCGTGGCAAACTTGATGAGGCAGGATATCAAAAATTATTAGACGGCACGGTGCTTCCTGAGTTTAAGTCCCTCCAAAAACGTGTCCTTTCAGAGAACCTCTTAGAACCAAAGATTCGTTACGGATGGTTCCCCTGCAAACGATCAAAAGAAAGTCTTATTGTAACAAACCAGGATAAGAATTTTGAATTCCCTCTCCCTCGACAGAAGCGTGAACCGAACAAAAGTCTTGTCGATTTTTTCAGAAGTGAAGAAGATGGATCGGATATCATTGGCTTTTTTGTTGTTACCATTGGCGAAAAAGTTGCCTCTATCTGCAAAGAATTGTATGAACAGGACAAATACCATGAATATTTATTGCTTCATGGATTTGGTGTAGAAGCAGCAGAAGCATTGGCACAATACACTCATAACTTCATGCGACAGGAGCTCTCCATTAAGGCCACGGGAGAACGTTACAGTTTTGGCTATTCTGCCTGCCCCGACCTTGACCTTCAACAACCCCTTTTTGAAATTCTTCAGGCAAATGAGATTGGAGTAACACTCAGCTCAACCATGGAAATGGTTCCTGAATTAAGTGTTTCGGCAATGGTTGTTCATCATCCACAGGCTCATTATTTTGCCGTATAATTCATGAAGTAGTAGCAGTAACCTTCAAGGAAAAAACCTGTTAAAAAATTGCTTTGACAGGTTTTTCTTGTAGCCTATACTTACTTTTCACGTTTACGTCGTTTCCACACCCAGGGTGGCACAGGAGATTTGTCCTGCCAAAGCCCAATGCGTTCTTTTCGTGCTTTTTCTTCATACACGTACCATCTATTACAAATCGGTTCCCTGCAATAATAGATATGCACCCATGCTAATCCTTTTTTCAACAATTCTTCATTTACGTTTCTGTTATCTGACAAAGTCACAATTGCAACCATCCTTCCATAATCATCCCAATCCTTAATTTCTAAACGCACTTTCTTGTCTGCAACAAGTAGTGATATGAATTTCTTCGCGGCGTTTGAAAAAGGCTGATAATATTCCGGGGTATCAATCCCCCATAATCGTACTTTGATACTTTCAGATTTGTATTTTACACGAATGGTATCACCATCTATGATTTTTTCTACAATTGCATCCTTTTGAGTAAATGTATTTGCGTTCGAAAAATTTACCGCCAATAGAGAGATAAAAATGCTTACAAAGACACAACTCACCCTGTAAAGGTATATCAATTCAGTTTTTTTCATAGGGAGATTATAATAATATTTCTCTTTATTTACTATGAGTTAAACCATTCACGCTTTCAACTCACAAGGCTTTCAGAGGGAAACAATATCCGGAGACATGAAAATTCAGCGATATATTTTATGTCCAGCAAATTAAACAAATCAAAAAACATGGTACCTACCCCCCTAATTTCTTTAATAAAAGAACAAAAAGCTTCTTGTTATTTTTTCACTTCTTATGATAGGGTATAAATGATAGTTTTGTGAAATATGTTTTTATTTTGTTAACCATTGAAATACTCTATTTATCTCTAAATTTATGACTCCCAGTGAACATACTCTTTCTGATACTGAAGAAGAAACTCGAGACTTCCTGATAAGCCTTTCTCTTTTTGACAGCTTTAAAGTTGATGAGCTCACATTACTTTCCAAGCATATGAGTTATATTACCCTGCAGCGTGGTGAATTTCTCTTTGTTGAAGGAGACAAGGGGGATTTTATGGGATTTGTAGTCCATGGTGTACTTGAAGTGTTAAAGAAATCAGCCACTGGTGAAAATGTTATCATTGCTCGCCTCGCCAAAGGAAGTTCCATTGGTGAAATGGGACTTATAGATAAATCACCACGATCTGCAACGGTTATTGCACGACAGCCTACAACCATGATAACACTCACTAGTAAGGGTTTCGATAAGCTCACTCAAATTGCTCCTTTAACCGGCGTTAAAATCATACAGAAAGTTGCCAGACTTTTAAGTCTTAACATGAGAAGAACATCAAGCAAACTTGCTGATTTACTCAAAGAATAAAAGATTTTCAATATCTTCCTGTCTATATACAAAAAGAAATTTTTGAATTTTTAATACTGATATTATGTTAGAAACTCCCAGCATACTCTTTGCAGACAATAACCCGGACAAACAAGCTGCATGCCTGCAAATAATAGAACACGCTGCACCTGGTTGTGTTTACCAATGTTCAACACCTGAAGATATTCCCGACCTGCTGACCATTCAAAAAATCAATGTGCTTTTCCTTGAACTCACCTTATTCCCTGGTGATACATGTATTAGTCACCTTGATTCGATACAGGAAAGGCACCCCGACATTCTCATCATTGCAATAATTCCAGAAAATGATTCGGCCCTTGAACAGGAAATTTTAAACAGAGACACCTTTTTCTATATAACAAAGCCATACAAAGACTCAGAAATACAAATAGCCATAAAACGTGCATTTGCTAAACTGAACTTCAAAATTGGTGCGCCACCTGTTAATACAAATAAACGACTGCCTCCATTTTATGGTATAATTGGTGAAACTGCGGTGATGCAAAACCTGTTCAGTTTAATTTCAAAAGTATCTGAGGATGATTTCGCAACGGTTCTGATACGTGGTGACTCCGGTACCGGTAAAGAACTTGTTGCCAAAGCAATTCATCGTCATTCCTCTCGTAAAAACAAAAACTTTGTACCTGTGAATTGTGCCGCAATCCCTGATGACCTTCTTGAAAGTGAACTGTTTGGATACACTAAAGGAGCTTTCACAGGGGCTGTTCAGAACAAAATCGGTCGTATTGAATATGCTGATGGTGGAACTTTATTCCTTGATGAAATTGGAGATATGAAGCCTACTCTTCAGGCTAAACTCTTACGGGTTTTACAGGAAAAAGAATTTGAACCGGTTGGGGGGCTTAAAGCAACACCTGTTAATACCAGAGTTGTGGCAGCAACCCATTGTAACCTTGAACAATTGGTTGAAGAAGGAAAGTTCAGAGAAGATCTATACTACCGACTTTCAGTTATCCCTCTGCAGATTCCACCTTTAAAAGATCGAAAAGAAGACATTCCCATCCTTCTTGACAATTTTCTTGAAATGCACGCCACTAAACGTGGTCGAGAGAAATTCACCATCCCGGCTAACGTCATGATCGCATTGCTTTCATATGAGTGGAAAGGTAATGTACGGGAACTTGAAAATCTTGTACAGCAGATGTCAATTCTTTGTTCCGGTAAGGAAATACAACTCGAAGATCTACCAGAAAGAATACTCATCGATTTTGATCCTGCAAAAGTTGATTATAATAAAATGAATCGCCTTCTTTCCGGTATTTTGATACCAGACGATTCTGAAAAAAAGGCAATCAAACCTGCAATACCATTATCAGCTGGTCTTGACTGGCAGAATGGAACAGTCGATTTCAAAGAACTCATCAATGATTACGAGTCCCAGCTTATCGTCAAAGCTATGAAGATGACAGGGGGAAACAAAAAAGAAGCCGCTACTTTGTTAAATTTAAAACGAACAACTCTGCTTGAAAAAATCAAGAAAAAGAATTTACAGGGAATGTGGGAAGAGAATTAGGCAGCTTTCTGAGCGGAAACCGAATCAATCTTTTCAGCAATGTCAGAATCACTTGCAGGAGTGAGTAGGATATCGTCAACACCATATTTCACCGCCTTAATCACCTTGGTTCTAGTCCAGGGAGCTCCCACTGCAATTAACGGTAAAGCGCTGGCTGAGCTAATCTTAATAGCCACACCAAGCCCCTTTTCATCAACTTCATCCATTACGAGAAAAATTGCTTTTACCTCTCCAGGCAGATAATCACTGGCGCTCTCTTTGTAATCAAGTACTTTATATGAAACACCTCGAGAGTTCAGCACAGCTGTAATTTTTGAACACTCCTCTCCATTGTTGCTTACAATAAGAAATTCAGGATTTTGAGCTGTACTTCCACCCTCTCTGACACCAACACCTCCCGATGAATCCGCCGCACCAGCTTTTCCTGTCACAGAAGAACCTGCTGATCCCTCTTCCGGTGCATCATCTGCCGCTTCTGCCTGTCCTAAAGTCTCAAGCTTGAGTAAGTTAGCAGGTACAAGCATTTGCATATTACCAAGCGCCTTATCACCAATGTTGAGCGTACTCGTAGCCATGTAATATAAAACGTCCGGCATTGGTTCATCAGATTCTGCGTCCACCTTCATGGGGACAACCTGTTCGAGTTTGGTTTTTATAAAACGTACTTTTTCAGGATACTGTTCTTCAAAAACCTTTGTATACACGCCAGAAATTATATTTGCTATTTCACCATAGGCATCCTCAGAATCATCACCGAACTCTTCTTCAGCTACTATTAAATCAAGTTCAGTCGGGGGCAACATTATCAGAGTTCCGCCAATATATATCGCATCCTTCAACCCGACATACATATAAGCATTTCCATCTATTTCGCCGACAACATCCATATGGGCAAGAATTTGTTTTCCGGATGCCTCGTCAAAGAAAAAATCTTCCTTGTTAACAAGACGAGTTTCATGATCGGTGAAAGAAACATCAGCTCCAAGTATCGCGCTAACCTCATCCGCCATACGGACATTACATTCTTTAAGACAGGCATCAACACGTTTTTTCTGCTTTTTGATATCTATTGATTTTGCTTGAGGCGCTGCTGTTTCCTTCGCTGCGCCGCTAGCCTCTGCAGACTCTTCTACGTTGGCAGCTGAAGCGGAAGCAGTGGCAACAGACGGACTTTCTTCTGGTTCCGGTTCATCGGGTATATTAAGCCCAAGTGGTTCAGCAGGAATCAAAAGAATGAGATTTCCCATTTCAACACTATTAAGAGTCATTTTTGCACTGACCTGATAATAGTTTTGATTAGGTACTGGCTTATCTGATTCTATATCAACTTTGATGGGGATGAGAATTTCATGATTCTTTCGTATGAAACGAAATTTCTTAGGGTACATTTCTTCAAATGTTGATGTATAAGCCCCGGCAATAATATTTGCGATTTCACCATAGGAATCATCAATTTCCTCGCTATAATCCTCGGCAGCCGATGATTCATCAAGTTCACTCTCAGGGAGCATAATAAGTGTACCGCCAAGACGAATAGCATCTTTAACTGATACAATTATGCATCCATCACCTTCAATTTCTCCACTTAATTGCATTTCCGCGCAAATAAGTTTACCAGAAGGTTCTTCAAAAAAGTCTTCTTTAGAAATCAGGCGCATGGAAAGATCTGACATAACCATGGTGGCGCCCATCAGACCACCAACCTCATCAGCAACACGCTCCTGAACAATCTCTATAATCTTATCGAATTTCTTTTTATTTTTTTCAACTGCAGCTTTATCTAGAACAGGAGCTTTGTTCTCTGGTACAGCTGCTTCTTCAGTAACTGTCTCTGCAACATTCTGACTTTGAGATTCTACGTCATCATTATTAGCTGCTGCAGAACTTTCTCCATCAACTGCATCATCAGATCCTTCAACGGAAGGCGTGGCACTTGAATCTTCTGCATTAGCTGCTGCAGGAGCTGCAGCCTCGTCATCAAGACCGAGTGCAGCAGCTGGCATAAGTAAAACAAGGTTACCCATCTCAACACCATTGAGATTCATTGCGGCACTAACCTTGTAATAATTTTGATTAGGAATAGGCTTATCGGATTCCACATCAACTTTAAGGGGAGACAACACTTCTAAATCTTTACGAATAAATCTGAAGTTTTTAGGATACATTTCTTCAAAAGTAGAAGTATAGGCACCCGCTATAAGATTTGCAATTTCCCCGTATGAATCGTCAATTTCTTCACTGTAATCTTCAGCGGCAGAAGCCTCATCCAATTCATTTTCAGGAAGCATGATGAGCGTGCCACCAAGGCGAATCGCATCTTTAACCGAAACAATTATGCAACCTTCCCCTTCAATCTCACCACTCAATTCCATCTCTGAGCAGACTATCTTTCCCGAGGGCTCTTCAAAGAAATCTTCTTTAGATATCAGTTCCATAGAAAGATCAGACATGACCAGGGTCGCACCCATAAGTCCGCCGATTTCATTACCGAGTCTTTCCTGAACTAATTCAAGAACTTTATCAAATTTCTTTTTTATTTTACTTGAAGACATGTGATTAGAAGAATGGAGAAATTATTAGAAAATCTTTACCTTTTAAAAAGTATCGACCAAATCTGATATTTTCTTAACTGCTTTGAGAGGAAAAAGTAAAAGTGAAAATAATAGTGAAAGGAACTTACTCATTTTTAGAATAAATATATTTAAGCTCAACCATAAATGGCGTTCCATTCATGGAGAACTGAACCACAACCCTATTTGATTCTGACACACCTTTGGTACTAAAAGACTTCCCAACAACTGTTGTTGGAGTGGCAATTTCAACATCGATATCATCTTGAGCAAATGAGACCTTCAAGTTACCAGCAACCATATTAGCAATTTCACCAATGGCATCTTTAACATCATCATCGAGTTCAAGAACTTCCATTCCTAAAAAGGTTCCTGTAATATCTTTTGCAACAGCAGCAGGACAATGAACAGCAAGCATTCCTCGTATATCCCTACCAAGGCCAATCATACTTGTAATGTTTGAGGGAATATTTCCGCTCTGCCCTTCTATGATTTCGACAATCTCAAGTTCAACCATCAGCATGGTTGAAAACACTTCCGTTGTGCCATCTACTATGGCTTGTCCAACATTCATAACGGTTACTATCCTTCTTGCTATAGTAAATCATTACAGAGAACAAAAGTATACGTCACACTTGCTCCCTGAAATGCTTTACATTAAATTTTCAGAAACAACCTTTCTCTTTATCTTTCAAGATCCATTTCGACGAGAAAACTCCCATTACCGGTATCAAATTCAACAATGATAGTATCCACTTCCTTATCCGATGAAAAACTGTATTCTGAACCGGAAATAGTTGACGGAAGAGATAAATCAATATCTCTTCCGTTTTCAGAGAGGATAGTTTTCACATTACCACCAAGCATATTGGCGATTTCACCGATTGCATCATGAACATCATTATTAATTTCTTCGACATCCATCATAAGAAAACTCGAGGTTATCGCCTTTGCAACGGAATAAGGTACGTGAACTGCAAGAACACCTTTATGAGTTCCTGCAAGTCCAATCATACCTGTAATGGTATCATAAAGAGGTCCATGAGTATCCATAACCTCTTTCACACTGATATCCATCATTACCATAGTGGAGAAAATTTCCTTGGTGGCATCTATCATTTTATCCTGAATATCCACACTAACCCCCTAATATACAGACTTAAAGTAGTGGTCCAAGAACTTCATTTACTTTATCAGGAGTAAATGGTTTTTTGATAGCACCAACTGCACCAAGCGATTTAGCTTCTCCAATGATATCATCTCCCGTTTCGGTAGAAATCATGAGAACAGGAATATCCTTCATTCCCTCGCGTTGTGATTTCTCACGAAGAAAGCTGATTCCATCCATATTGGGCATATTGATATCACTTAAAACGATATCAACATCTTCTTTTTCGAGAACTTCCAATGCTTCAAGTCCATCAGCTGCTTCATATATATTGTCAAAATCAATACCAGCCTGTCGCAGAGATCTACCTATAATTATTCTCATTGTTTTTGAATCATCAACCAACAAAACATTTTTTCCCATCTGTTCCTCCAGATAACATAATTTATTAACTTAACCATTGTGGTCAAATAGTCATATATATTGACTTGTATAATGTATAACTAACAAGAGAATATCAGTTTTTTAAAGAAAAAATCAAATATCTTTTAAAAAAACTTATTTAGTGTCAAAAAAACTTCATGGCCTGTTTTTTGCATAATTATATAAAAAATCAACCTTTAATCAGACCAAAAATGAAAAAGATTCTTATATTTTCGATAATTATCATAACGTTAAGCTCACACATGGCCATAGCCGGGAGTGTTTTAACCAAGATAAACAAAATCGATGCTAAAGATGTTGTGGAATTATACTGTTCATTTACAACAATTCCAACGTATCATCATAATATAAGAGAGAAAAGAGTTGATTTCATCCTCGATGATACAACACTGAAATCGGATTTTACATTTTTTGAAGCAGACGACAAGATAGTCAAAACATTGTCACTTTATAAAAACAACAAAACTGTAATTTCTTTTTTCTTCAGGTATCCACCTCAGAAATTCGAAGTTACAAAGAATAGTGATGGAAACAAATTAACTATTAACATTCTGATTGGCAACCCATACAGCAACGCCCTTCCTAACTTCTCCTCAAAACTCGAAGGGCTGACAATCCTTGAAAGAACCTCCAAGGACTATTCAAATCCACTGATTGCTTCACCGTACGCTGCAGACTGGAGAAGTTTTTTTAAATTATATGAATCAGAAATTCATATTTCCATGCCAGTTCAATTTACAATGCTCCCATTTCCTGCCATGGCCTATCTTCTTCCGGCTAAAACGGATAATAATACCCTACTCAGTGATAAAATCCATGAACTTGCCAGAGAAAATCTTTGGAATTTAATTCTTCCACTGATTCTTGATCAAATCAACAGCGAAACAGATCCTGAAATTAAGAAGAAACTCGCTTTCACCTATGGAGACGTTCTCTCAAGAGATAATAATTTTGTTGACGCTTATAAACAATTTTATTTACTCGCCGACGAGTACCCGGACGAAGAAATTGGGATTTTTGCTAAATATCTTCTCATTCTCCTGAGGGCACGATTTGAAGATCCTTTTATTGCAGACTTTGAACTGAGAAATCTTGAGCATTTAATACCTGCAGCCAATCCATTACTTCCCTATTTTAGAATCACTCAGATAGAAGCAGCTCTCGCGACCAAACAGTATGCAAGATTAGCCAAACTGCTGGCGCTTGACGATATCGGTTACCCTGAAGAAACCGCAATCATCAGGGAACTAAGACAGGCTGATTACTGGTACGGCACAGGCGATTCAATCAAGGCATACATAGGGTACCAGCTTCTTGACAAGTATGATCTTCTACTCGACAAGACATTTTCTCTTAATGGGTACTGTGATACGCTTTATGAACAGAGACAATTCCCAGATGCCTCCATCTGCTTTGCAACGTTAAGTAATCAATTACAAGACAAAGAAAAACTTGGCATGACAAAATTCAGACAACACCTTGCTGAATTACACTATACGAGTGATGCTGAGATGGTCGATTATTTTGCCAGAATAGAGAACACATTCCATGGTACGGATGCATCCTTTCGTGGAGCCCTTAAAAAAACCGATCTTCAATATTTGACCCAGAAAGATTGGAGCAAAAAGGCCGCTTTATACTACAAATATTTTGGCGATAAAGCTCCCAGCCGTAAGGGACGGGAGGAGGCTAAATTTAAAGAAGCATTAGTTCACAAATTAAAGGGAAACAATATAGAAAGTGTCAACCTTGTTATGACTTTTTTAAGAGACTTTAGAAAAGGTGGCTTATACAATTCCGGACAGGCACTTCTTATAGAATTATTACCATTGGTGTTAAAGGAATATGAAGAAAAAGAAATGCACATGGAAGCCCTTATTCTTGCAAAGCAAAACAGAAGATTTTTTCTGAAGAACTGGGTATCAATCGACCTTCTTGCAAAACTTGCTGCTTCCTACTATTCAGTAGGTATTTTCGATGAAGCATCTAAAATTTACCTCTACCTCATAACCCTTTCATCTGAGGATAAAAAGGAACAGTACTATCCTCTTATGATTGCAGCTGCCTACGCACAGGGTAATTATCATATAGTTGAAGATTATGCCGATCAGTACAATCACCGCTACCCAAAAGGACTGTACAATTCGGAAATCCGGCTGTTTCGCATTAAGAGCTTTCTTGCAGAGGAAAAATTCTCTGAAGCCATCGCTCTTTTACCAAAAATAATCCCTGAGACTGAAGAGTTTTCATTGCTTGCTGCCAACTTATTCTTTCACGAAAATAACTACCCTAAAGTCATTACAATCCTAGACAGAGATAT
>DAOWDZ010000107.1 GCA_030638765.1 Desulfocapsa sp. | reverse complement strand
CATTCTCGAGTCATTCAGCTATTGAGATTGATATTAACGGAAGCTGTTGAAAATAATGCCAGCGATATTCATTTTGAACCACAGAAGGATTATTTCCGTATTCGTACCAGACTTGACGGGGTGTTGCATACGAGCTATCGCCTGGATAGTTCGGCAAAGGAAGGTTTGATTGCGAGAATAAAAATGATTGCCGGCATGCAGCTGGATGTAACGAAAACTCCTCAGGATGGAAGAATTGATTATCACGTAGTAGCAAATAATGAGATTGATATTCGCTGTTCAATTTTACCCACAATTTACGGTGAAAAAGCTGTTTTACGGATTCTTGACAAGGGTAAAAAAAGAGTTCGCTTTACTGATTTTAATATTGATGCCACTGAACGGGCACTGCTTGAACATGCCATTCATAGACCAAATGGTTTGCTTCTTGTGACCGGACCAACGGGTAGTGGTAAGACAACAACTCTTTACGCTTTTCTTGATGTATTAAACCAGGAAGATGTCAATATAAGTACGGCTGAAGATCCTGTAGAGTACGAACTGGATGGTATCATTCAGGTACCGTGTGATGCTGAACGTGGAGTGAGCTTTGCTGGTGCTCTTCGGTCTTTTTTACGACAGGATCCTGATATTATAATGGTTGGTGAAATTCGTGACCTGGAAACGGCTGATATTGCAGTGAAGGCAGCCCTTACTGGTCATGTTGTTTTTTCCACTCTTCATACCAATGATGCACCGGGTACCATAACCCGTATTATTAATTTGGGAGTTCCAGCTTTCCTTCTCTCTTCCTGTGGGCTGACCGTGGTTGCCCAGAGACTTGTACGAACTCTTTGCCCTCATTGTAAAGAGGAATATATCCCTGAAAAATCAACTCTTTCTGCTCTGTCACTTCGTGCAGATCAGATGACCTACTATTACGGTAAGGGCTGTGAGGAATGTTCTGGTACCGGATATAAGGGAAGAGTATCAATTATGGAAATTCTTGTGGTAAATGATGAGATAGAACGATTGATTCTTGAACAAAGACCGGTTGGGGAAATTAAAACTGCTGCCGTAAAAAATGGTATGGTTACCTTGAGAGAAGACGCTTTGAAGCGGCTTGCTCAGGAAATAACCAGCCCTGATGAAATTTTACGAGTAACCTTAGATGCTTGAGTGAGTGTATGGATCCTGTTATTTTTAAAATTCTGGCTTTTTTGTTAATATTTCTGGCTGTGTTTATTTTTGTATTCCAGTTTTTCCCTAGTAAGGAAGATATGGAGATGCGAAAAAAAACCGGACTGTTTGTGGCTAGAGAGTGGGGTGAAGATGCCGTTTTATTAAAATGGTTTTATCCTTTTGTTGCTCTGCTCATTCCTCTGGTTAATCTGCTTCCGTTGTATAGTTACAAAAAAAAAATTGATCGATGGATTGTGAGTGCAGGACTGGAGGGATCCATTTCAACCAATGAGTTTATTGGGTTACAAATAGTAATGGGCTTCCTTTTTCCGGGAATATTGCTGATGTTTTTTTCAGGTGTTACTACTTTTGTTGTCGGTTTCCTTTTGGGGGATATCTTCGTGACATACTGGTTAATTGACAAAAAGAAATCAAGGCAGGAAGATATCCTGATAGCTATGCCCACAGTAGTTGATATGCTTTCTTTGAGTGTTGAAGCGGGTATTGATTTCAATGCTGCCATTGTGAGAGTGTGTGAGCAATACAAAAAAGAAGAAAAAAATCCTTTAATTGAAGAGTTCATTATTCTTCAACAGAATATTCAACTTGGCATGACCCGCGAAGAGGGTCTTAAAAACATGGCTTACCGTGTTGATTTGCAGGATATTTATTCTTTTACATCCGTTCTTATTCAGGCCGATAAAATGGGTGCAAGCATTGCTTCTATTTTAAAACAACAGTCAGATAAATTACGACGTGAGCGATTTATGAAGGCTGAACGTCTTGGGGCAGAGGCTTCTCAAAAGCTGCTTATCCCAATGGTTATCTTTATTTTTCCTCTGATCTTTTTTGTGGTTATGGGTCCCTATTTGTTACAATTTATTTATGGAAAATAATTAACTGATTATTGATATGCTATGGAAATAGAAATTCAAAATAACCAGGCCCTTGAGCAGGAGCATACCCTGCAACCCGGTACATATACACTGGGAAGAAGCAGTCAATGTGATATTGTTCTCAATGGAAATCGCATATCCCGTAAACATGCTTTGTTAACAATAACTGACAAAGGCTGGGAAGTAGAGGATCTTGGTAGTGCTAACGGTGTGTTTGTTGATGGAAAGCAGATAAAAAAGAAAAAAAAGTTGTCTTTGAACGCTTCTCTTTCCATGGGGGGCTTCACTTTTCTGGTAAAAAATCATGTAGAGCCAGAAGTTTCAAAGAGTTCCAGAACATTTGGGCTGGATTCCTTGTTTTCGTTAGGAGGGAAGAGACCCTACCTGACATCTCTTTGCTTATTATTACTTTGTTGCCTGATCACTGTTTTTTGGATGGCTAAGATTAATAAATCATATCTTTCTGCAATTGTACTGGAAAATGAAATAAATCGTGCACTTTCCATTGCAGAAAATCTTGGGCACCATAATAAGGCGAAATGGAATAAATCAGATTTAGCTGAATTGGAGATTTCATTTTTTGAAAAACAGCAAGGCGTCATTCACGTTTTTCTTCTGGATAAACATGGACGAATTCTTGCGCCCATTGATCAGGTTAATCATGTTCTGCAGTATCCTCTGGTTGAGCAGGCGTTGATCAGTGAGACGATAGAGCAGGAAACTCTACAATCCGGTCATCTTCTTATCTGTAACCCTGTGAAAAATCATGGAGAAATAGTTGGGGTGGCTGTTATCCAGTATCAGATTCGCAGTTCTGTTAATTTGCTTCGTGACAGATTCTGGCAATTTCTTTTCGGATTTATTTTTGTTTTGTGTGTTGCTGTGATCTTTGCTGTTACCCTTGTTAAGATGGTTCTTCAACCATGGAAAGAGGTTGGGAAATCTCTTGAGCTGACCATTGCAGAAAACAAATCTATGCTGGATTATACAGCCCCGTATAAAGAAATAGATTTTTTGAAGACTCAGGTTGATCGTCTACTATTAAAAAGTGAACGCAATGATCATCATGATAGCGTGGTAAAAGAAAGCCCAAATCAGAATAACAATGGCCCAGGTGTTTCCGTAAAAACTCCAACAACAGTTAAGCGGCCTCTTTTGCAAGAGACTCCTTTTCGGGAAGGAGAAATCAGTTGTTTGATTGAAGGTGAAACAAGTCAACTAGTTGATAGTTCATCTGATTTTAAGAAGATGTTTCAGTTGCAGGAAACAAATAATTTGCACATACTAGAAATATTCCAAAATCCAATGCTACTTACGGAGATAATGAATCTTGTGGATAATCGAGTGAGTAAAAGTGAGACTGTGCTGGAAGATAATGTATTCACACTGACAAGGGAGGAGGTACCAGAATCTCCCGGTTATTTGCTGATACGTTTTGAATTAAAAAATGAAAATAACAGTTGAATCTGCTGAAATATAAGTGGGTTTAAGTAGTATTTGTTTGGAGTTCTCGAAGAGAACTTCAATTGAAAATTTATGTTTATGTGAGATTGTCAAACAATGCCGGATATGAAAGAACAGGGTTCCACTATTCTTATTATTAAGAGTTTTACTCAGAATGAACGTATTTCTTTAAAAGAAGAAAATGAGTATGTCATTGGCCGCAGTGATAATGCTGATATTCGGATTGAAGATGAAAGAGCTTCACGAAAACACGCCATACTCCGGTTTGTAGAAGGGAATTGGAAAATTCAGGATAATGGAAGCACCAATGGTCTTCATGTTGGTACTCAAAAAGTAGAATATGCTGTATTGGGCTCTGGTAATGTCTGTCAAATAGGCAATACCCAAATCTTTATTGAACCTGAACCCACTATTGAGAAAGATTCAAGGCCAGCTTCAAGAAGTACTGCTTCTGCTCGATCGGTTACTGCTCGTCCAGCCTGGTTTTTTCCTGTACTTGTTGGTGCACTTGTTCTGGTCGTACTCTTTATCGGTGCTGCAATTTTTTTACCTGATAAAGACGCGGAAAAGAGCGGAGGGCCGCTAGTAATTGCTCCGCCAGAAGAAACTCTGGTTCCTCACCCTTCAATAAATGATAGGGAGATACCACCAAGAGTTGTGACTCAAAAGAGTGATGATGGCTTATCTGTTGATAAAGCTCGTGCTCGTGAACATTATCGGGTCGGTTTATTGTTTTATGATTCCGGACATCTGAAAAGAGCCATAGATGAATGGGATCTGGCTCAAACCTATGATGACTCGAATACTCTTGTGATTAAAAAATTAGCTCGTGCCATCAAGGATATTGATTTTGAAATCAGTAGTCACTATAAGGCTGGAAAATCGCATTATAAATACCTTCGTTTCTATGAAGCTGAGCAGGAATTTATGATAGTCACAGAGCTTTCTCATGATAAAAATGATGAGCGATATTTGGACTCACTCAAGAAACTTGAATTGATACAAAAAGAAAAATAATGAATATTTTAAAACTGACTGTTGAGGAAAATGGCGAGCATATCAGAACGGAAGAGTTTTCCACCGATAGTATTGTTTCCATCGGAAGAGGAGAGCAAAATGTTCTGGTTCTGGAAAGTTCGAATGTATCGAGAAATCATTGTCAGCTGATTTTTGAAAATGGTAGTTGGAAGATCGAGGATCTTGGTTCCACCAATGGAGTGGAGCTGGATGGTGTGAGGGTCAGCAAGGAAGCAGTTAAAAATAGAAGTGTTCTTTCGGTTCGTCCATTTTTACTTACAATAAACCTTCCTTCTGAGGAAGCTGATGACACCCCCTCCGAGGGTACTCTCGCCGATGTAGATCTAACATTGCTAGAAGATGAAACAGCTTTTGTAGACGCTACACAGACTGATTTGACAAATGTTGAGGATGAAGAAGAACAGACTATGGTCGGTACTTCTGTTGGGGAGGATGGGACCTTTGTTCAGGGAGAAATAAAACAGAATTTTATCCTGGTTCAAAATGGCTTATCCTCTGGTGTTTCTGTACCGCTATTTGAGCAAAATTTAATAGGAAGTAGATCTGGATGTGACCTTGTTCTTCGGGATATCGGTATAGAGAGTGAACACCTCCAGATACGTTATGATGGCTCAAGATATTCTTTTACAAAACTCTCAAACAGTGAACCTCTTTCGCTGAATGGCAAGAATGTGTCCAAGGGTTTTTTGAAAGATGGTGATAGTTTGATGCTCGGTGAGATAGAGCTTTGTTTAAAGATTCAGAGTGGTGTCAAGGGAGCAGGCATTATAGGTTTTATTCAAGATAACCTGAAAGTGGTCCTGTTGTTGCTGTTACTCGTTATGATGGGTTTTGCTTTTATGGCGCTGTTAGGTGATGGTGGTAAGCCTGGAGAGGAACAACCTGTGGAACCTCCATCTGTTGGTTCTTCAGTTGAAAACCCTGCTCCTGAATCTCAGGAAGTAGAAAATGAGAGTGCAGCACTTTCACTTGAACACAAAAGACAGTATGCAAGATTAATCTATAAGGCAAAGCAGTTTATGGCGGCAGGAGATTTTAAAAGAGCGTCCAATCGTTTGGACGCTGCCCTTGGTATTGATCCACAAGCAAGTGAAGCTGAAGAGCTTTTTCAGCAATGTCAGGAGAGTATCTCCAGGGCAAAGAAAGAGGCTGCTGAAAGAGTTCGTTTAACAAAAGAGTATACAAGCAAGACACTGGTGAAAGTATCACAGGTTGAAAAGTATATTCAATCTGGTGATCTTATGTCGGCTATGGATATTATTAAGGAACTTAATGTTCGAAAAAATGAATATCCGGAGCTTGTGGATCTCCATAGTCGTATAAAAAAGTTGGAAAATCGCATAGAGCAGGATGAGCGGGAACATCAGGAAAAAAGAGCAGGAAAGAAACAATCTTTTGAACAGCAGTTAGTTGCAGTGAGAAGTGCTTTTGAGCAGGGAATGGTTGCCTATAAATCCGGTGACTTTCATGAAGCTCGTGCTCAGTGGGCGGCTGTTGTAGCCACTAAAATTGGTGTTCCGGAAAGAAAAAAGGCTGAGGGGTATCTGAAAGAGCTGGACGGAATGTTACGTGAAAAAACAAAGTCGAATTATGATAGAGCTGTTGCTGCAATGCGCGGTAACGATTCTGCCACTGCTCTTTATTATTATCATCGAGTGCTCGAAATTGATCCTGATCACTCTGATGTCAAGGTTCAGTATGAAAAACTTTTAGCCCTTCAAATCAAAGAAGCACAACACTATTATCAGAAAGGGCTTGTTTATGAAGGAATTAACAATATTGATCGAGCTGGCAAGGATTGGAAGAAGGTTTTAGAGGTTCTCCCGATTGACGATAGTGGCTATCACGTAAAAGCTAAACGAAAACTTACTGAATATGGATTACAGTAAATCAAGAACGAGGGATTCTTTTTCGAAGAATGAAAAAGAGTAATTTAACTGGATTGAAACATGAAGAGTAAAAGCTTTATCAACTATTTTTGCATGCTGATGGTTGTATTGCTATCAGTCTGCGGTGGATTGCAGGCAGAAGCTGAAACTGGTGCAGCAAATGGATCTTCTCCGAAACGATTCTTACTTTGTACTGCAAATGCATATGGTTATGTTGGAGAAGGACATGATGTCAGTGCTGTTAAGGATCGTGTTAGCACTGCGGTCGTTCAGTTTGTTGAGAAAAAAATTAATACATATCTGAAAGAGCAATTGGCTCCACGGGAAACCTATCATTTTCTTTCAAATGGTAAAATGAATTTCCATGTTCTGAGTACAAAGGAGATTGAAAGCAATCAAATTGGAGAGAATCTACTTGGAATTCAGGTTGCTGGAATGGTGGAATATAAAATTGATGGTACTGCCAGCGACAATTTTTTAACTGTCTCAGTTGATTCGGATAAAAGTATATATCATGAAGGAGATGAATTACTTTTTCTACTTCAGGGAAACCAGAATTTTCATATGTGTCTGCTTGAAGATGCTTCTGACAATAAAGTGACCCAATTATTACCGAATCGTTTCAGATCCGACGAATCGTTTCCTGGTGGACAGCATTTGTTTCCAAGTGAGGTTTCAGGAGATTTTTTCAAATTTATTGTGGGCCCTCCTTTTGGACAGAGTACCGTCCATATGTTTGGCAGTGAGGAAGCCATTGGTAGTATCTCAGTTCTCGATGAAAGTTCAGGAGATTTCCTTCAGACAACAGAGTCAATTGATGAAATGAGAACAAAATTGATGAAAAATGTTATTGAGGTATTGGAGTCGAATGGCCCACAGATCTCATTTCAGTGTTCGCAGTTTGTTGAAAGTAGAAAGACTCTTTCCCTCAAGCCCTGATCGTTTGAAGTAAGTGATATGAAAAAGAAAATTGGAAAATTCGACATTGTAAGAGAAATTGATTCCGGTGCAATGGGTGCTGTGTATGAAGGGATCGATTCGTTGATTAATCGTAAGGTGGCAATAAAAGTCATCAAGAAGAATCTTGTTGATTCAGCCGAATATGCTGATTATTCAAAACGTTTTCATCAGGAAGCTCAAGCGATTGGCCAGTTACATCATTCTAATATTACAGCTGTCATTGAGTATGGTGAAGATAAAGGTGAGGCCTTTATAGCAATGACGTATGCCGAAGGGCGGAATCTGAAGAATTATTTTGATAAGCATGAAAAATTTTCTCTTGAATCTGTCTGCGATTTAATGGAGCAATTGCTCGATGCCTTATCCTTCACCCATAAGCGAAATATTTATCATCGCGATATAAAGCCTGCCAACATCATTGTAGATGATGACGGCTCACTCATGATAACTGATTTTGGTATTGCTCGTCTGGAAAATTCTGAATTAACACAGGCGGGGGCTATTATAGGGACTATAAGTTATATGGCTCCGGAGCAATTGGTCGGGGAGCGGGTGGATGGCAGGGCGGATATTTATGCCTCTGGGGTAATTTTATACCAATTCCTCACTGGCGAGAAACCTTTCACTGGTTCGACTGCTCCATCGTTAATGCACAAGATCATGAATGTACCCCATGTGTCACCCTCTGTTATAAATATGACCGTACCATCTTATTTTGATGATATTGTGTCAAAAAGTCTGGCCAAGAAAAGAGATGACCGGTACGTAAATGCAGAGGAATTTAAACGGGATATTAAATGGGCTGCTGCAAAAGTGGCTGAGTCTGAACCAGAGGGCGCAGGTACTGGTGAAAACATCCTTGATGAAACTGTTGTATTGGGTCCAGATACTGGTTCTGCAGTCAATGACGGCACAGTTGTTTTGCCACCCACCACTACAATACAACAGGATGTATCTATGGGTGGGGGGGCTTTGCCATCCAACCGGAAAAAGGCTGTACCTGTCAAAGTAGAATCACCCCCGATAAGAGTTACAGATCCAATAGTACCCGAATCAAAATTTCTCTCAAAAAAAGTTCTGTTGGGAGGAGGTGGTGTTTTATTGTGCGTGGTTGCAATTATTTTATTTGGCTTGCGTGGTGGCAAGAAACAGTTGCCAATTACTGTAATACCAGACCCTGAACCGGTTGTAGAGATTATTCAGAAGGTGAAACAGGCTCAATTGGAAATTATCAGCCAACCAGTTGGTGCTAATGTAACGCTCAATGATGAGGCAATGAGTGAATTGACACCAGTCACGATGGAACTGGAAGAAAAAGAATATACCCTTGTTCTTCAAAAAAATGGATATCATGATCTGGTCATTGTGTTTGATGGAAAGGCCGGAGAAAATGTTAATCTTCAGCTTACTATGCATTCTCTGTGAGGATCATTTGGAAACGCTAGATGTAACTGAAAAATCCGGAATGATTGATTGGTTTGAGTATACCATTCATTATGCTGCAATCAGTGATAGAGGTAGAGTAAGAAAGGTAAATGAAGATTCATTTTTGGTTCTTGAAGAGGAGATGTACTTTGCAGTTGCAGATGGGGCTGGTGGACATGAAAATGGTGCCCGGGCATCCTTTCTGACTGTTCGGGAGATCGAGGCTTGGTTGAAGAAGAAGCCAATTGATTCCAGTGAAGATACTGTCCCCCTTGATACAATAGAAGACCTTTCGTTAACGACCCAGGCGATTTATTCGGCTAATCGTACAGTTTTTAATGAAAATAATGGTGGTAACATGGCCTCAACCTTGGTTGGCTGCCAACTTTATAGGGATAAACTTCTTTTAGAGCACGTGGGTGATAGTCGCTGTTATCTGTACCGCAACAAAGAACTGAAACAATTGACAGAGGATCATTCTTTTGTAAATGACTTATTCCGAAGTGGAAAAATTGATCGTGAGGCAATGAAAACCCATAAGTATCGGAATGTTATTACCAGAGCCATAGGAATTGCCGGGGAAGTTGCTGTGGAGAGTCAATGGGTGGATTTTAAGGGAGAAGATACTTTTCTTTTTTGTTCAGATGGCCTGACAGGATTTGTCTCGGATGAGACTATTGCCGAAAATTTGTCATCTTCCTTATCTCTTCATGTAATTGCCGAAAATTTAGTGGGTTTAGCTAATGAGGCGGGAGGCCGTGATAACATAACGGTTATTCTTTTTAAAGTGAATGTTTCTGAGAAAACAGTCCAGTTGGAATCCTAAAATAGGATCGTAAGTAAACACTTTTCTGAATGATATTCTGATAAATAAAATTATGGTTTTAGTGCCCGATTGGAATGGGTTTAGAAAACCCTCGATATTGTGTTAAATGAATGATAAGATTGTTCTTCATAAGTTACCAATTTTCTGTCTTTAATTAATTTAGGAGAGTATATGAAAAATTTATTTTTAGTTGTAATTGCTGGTGTTGCCCTGACTGCCTGTGCAGGAGTTCAAGAAAATATTTCAGCTGATGAATGCGGTTGTCCCCAAAATGATCAAAAAATTAAAATAATCACTGAACAGAAAGGGATCTCGGCCGATGAGTGTGGCTGTCCTGATAATAATCGCGAAACTAAAATATTGAAAGATCCTGCTGTTAAAGGAGATTGATAGATATGATATGGCTGTCCTGGATGATTGTCGTCTAGGACAGTTTGTAAGATTGAATAACTGCCCTCCAGGTTGTCAATTGCCTCTCCTGTTTACGAAATTGACAATATAGAATAATCTTCATTTTTTCTGATAGTACTCGTTTCTTTCCTCGTTTGCTTCTGAACAATAATTTATCGCATTGATATATTCTGCCGTGAATTAATAAAATTCGTGGTATACGTTACTAACAGATATCGTTTTAGTACTTTGGAGAGGATCCTTTCACTAAAAATATTCTGAATATTTGTCTTATGATATGTGGTCTCTGGTTTGTGAGCCACATTTTTTTTGAATTTAAACGGAGGATATTGAAATGCTGAAAAAAAGTTTTCTTTTGGTTACTGCTTTAAGCACACTGTTATTGTTTTCAACGAGTAGTCTGGTGGCAGCACAGTCAGGTCAGTCTGCACCGGGAAAAAAACCACAAAAACCCTTCCTGATCATGACTAAACTTCCGCATCTTGCGGTAAAATTAATGAATCATCTGGATAACCCTGCATTGCATCTTACGGATGATCAAAAGAGTACATTGCTTGCTGTCAGAAAAGAAGTTATTGCCAAGGTAATGGGTATTGGTAAAGAAGTTTTTCCACTTGAAAAACAGGTTGCTGATGAAACTTTTGCTGGCAAAACACCAGAAGAACTTGCACCACTTGTTCAGAAAATTGCTGGATTAAAAGCTGAAGCAACAATGATACAGCTTCGATGTATAGCTGATTTTAGAAAAGTTTTAGATCAGGATCAGATTGATGTTCTGAAAAAATAAGCTGTTTTCCCCTTCTTTACGCCATCCGGATGTGTAGCTTTTACTACTGCCGGATGGCTACCTCTGTTTCAAGAAATCCAACATATTCAAATCATATCGTATGACGAACTGGTGCCTTTTTCTAAGGATAATCAGAAGCTCATTGGTAATTTGTCCCCGTTAGGGTAGATATCAGGAAGCGTATTAGAATTCAGTATCGGGATTGATATTGAAAAGGCCTCTACATATAATATAATTGGTGGAATTACTGTGTTTTTAAAGAATTATGACAAAACGGCTCTAAAGTGGAAGGATCAGGAAGTAAGCTATACAAAACTTATTGAAAAGGCGATTGCTTATTCAACCTTATTTCCAAAAGAGGCTGAACGAGTCCTGATTTTCTCGGAAAACAGACTGGAATGGATTTACAGCTTTTTTGGTTCATGGAAAAATAATTGTACTGTTATTCCATTTGATTATCTTTCGACTGCTGAGGAAGTAACGTATATTGTCCAGGATTGTTTGCCAGATATCGTGTTTTGTTCTCGTGAACGGGAAGTGATTTTCAAAAAAGTCCTAGAAGCCATTGATTATACGCCCCAGGTTATAGTGTACGAAGATGTGATGGGTACTGGTACCGACGTCACTGAAAATACTACCGATGCTGCGGCGCTCGATGACACTGCATTAATTATTTACACCTCAGGGACCACTGGCGATCCCAAGGGTGTCATGCTTTCCTATGAAAATGTGTTTGCAAATGTGGAAGCTGTATCTATAGGAGTTCCTATCTTTTCAATTGATGAACGGGTGATGCTTCTTCTGCCTCTTCATCATATCTTTCCTCTACTTGGT
>DAOWDZ010000142.1 GCA_030638765.1 Desulfocapsa sp. | reverse complement strand
AATATCAATATCATCAATAGTAAGTCCTGCTTGTTCAAGAACCTTTGGGATTGCATAACGGGGACCAACGCCCATCTCATCTGATTTACAGCCTATGGTTGCATAGGAGACTAATTTTGCAATAGGTTTAAGTCCAAGCTCATCACATTTTTCCTTTGATGCAATAATGGTTGCAGCAGCACCATCAGTTGTCTGAGAGGAGTTTCCTGCTGTAACAGAACCGGTTATACTAAAAGCAGGTCTAAGTTTTCCAAGACCTTTTGCACTTGATTCTCTTATGCCGTCATCGTGCTCAACAATGAACTGTTCTTTTTTAGACGATCCATCTGCCTGCTTAACATATTTATAAGCCGGAGTTGGTACAATCTCTGTAAAAAGCCCATTATCTCTCGCCTTTGCAGCCTTTGCCTGAGAATTTGCTGCAAATTCATCCTGATCTTCTCGTGATACATTATATCGGGATGCAACATTTTCTGCTGTAATTCCCATGGAGATATACATTTCAGGATTGGTTGCAGACAATTCAGGATGAGGACGCGGGTTATTCCCTCCCATGGGAACAAATGTCATGGATTCAAGACCAGCGCCTATAGTAATGTCTGACCAACCCATCTGAACCCTTGCAGATGCAAGTGCAATAGCTTCAAGACCTGATGCACAAAATCTGTTGACCACGGCACCTGATACTTTATCTGGAAACCCAGCCATTTGCGGAGCAATTCTTCCGATATTCAGTCCCTGCTCTGCTTCAGGGAATGCGCAACCAAGCATAACATCATCAAGGTCTTCAGGTGTAAGGTTTTCTGTTTTTTCAACAGCAGATCTCAGAATAAACGAGATGAGCTCTTCTGGTCTTGTCTGATTATACAAACCTCTGTTTTGTTTGCAACCAGGAGTTCTCACCGATTGTACTATATATGCTTCTTTCATGAATTTTTCCTCCTTTAAGTTCTAATTGCCTAATTTCTAAGTGGTTTTCCAGTTTTAAGCATGTGATCAATTCTTGCAACGCTTTTCTCTTCTTTGCAAAAATCAACAAAAGCTTCGCGTTCAAGTTTAAGGATGGAATCTTCATCTACTTCACTTCCCACCTTTACTTCTCCACCACTCATGACATATGCTATCCGTTTGGAAAGAAATGCATCGTGTTCACTCATGAATTTACCGTTAAGCATATTAAAAATTTCGCCATTAACCATACCCTGCCCTGCATCACCAATTACTTTAACAGGCTGTTTTGCAGGAGGAGCATATCCGTCATCAAGCATTTTTAACACTTCTTTTTTAGCTTCTCCAATAAGGTTGTCACGGTTCATTACAATTCTATCATTCTGCCCAAGAAAACCATTCCCTCTAGCCTGAGCTGCAGACATAGAGATCGCTGCCATTCCAATTTTCATGAATGCCGGGACAAAAAGCTTTGCAAGATCAATATCTTTAGCTGTCTTTGCAGGAAGTGCATTAACATATTTTTTCCACAGATTAAGGTTACCGCAACCACCAGGCAGAAGGCCTACTCCGATCTCAACAAGTCCCATAATAAGTTCACTATGAGCTACGATACGATCGGCACCAAGACATACTTCACAACCACCGCCCAGTGCAAGACCATAAGGTGCTGCAACAACTGGGAATGGTGCATATTGAAGACTCATGACGCTGTCCTGCATTCCTTTTACAAGTTTATCAATTTCTGCATAATTTTTTTCATGGCAGAGTTTTGATATCATACTCAGGTCAGCACCGGCAGAAAATGCTCCGGGCATTCCGCCAGCTTCATTACCAATTACAAGTCCTGCTCCATTTTGATCAACATAATCAAGAGTTTGATCCATGATCTCCATAATTCCATCATTCAAGGAGTTCATTTTTGTATGGAACTCAAGGCAGAAAATATCATCGCCAATATCTACAAGACTTGCAGAACTGTTTCCAAGAACTGTTTTACCGTTGCCTTTAGCTGCTGCAAGGGAAATCATATTTTTACTAGTCGGTACCTGTTTATAGGAATCAGAGGCAAAATCATAAAAATAGTTAACACCATTCTCTAATTTATAGAAACTGGTGTTACCTTTTTCCAGGAGTTGTTTTGCTGTGACAGGAACATCAAGTCCCTCTTTTTCCATACGTGCAACTGCCTCTTTTACACCATAGGCATCCCACGTTTCAAAGGGACCCATCTCATAATTATAGCCCCATTTCATGGAGTTATCTATTTCAACAATGGTATCTGCTATTTCAGAAATTCTGTTACCGGCATACTGAAAACTATTAGCAGCCAATTTCCAGGCAAACTTTGCACCTTTGTCATCACCGTTAAGAACACAGTGAATTTTCTCTTTTAAAGTTGCTTTTTTCTTTGCTTCATCAACGCATGGAAAACTTGGTCTTACAAGATCTTCATACTCCATTGTTGAAAGATTCAATACTTTTCTGAGTTTTTTCCATTCCGGAGTAAGTTCAGTTTTATAAAATCCTGCTTGAGTTTTATTACCAAGAAGGTTTTTTTCTGCCATTTTTTCAACAAATTCGGGCAGAACCATTATATCTCTTTGTTCATCATCAGGGCAAAGATCATAGGAATTCTTACAAACATTTCTCATGATATCCAGGCCTACAAGATCACAGGTTTTGAAAACTGCTGTTTTAGGTCGCCCAAGAGCAGGTCCGAAGATTGCGTCAACTTCAGGTATGGTCAGACCATCTTCTTCCGTGAACTTCATGACAGCAGCTATGCCTTGAATACCAATTCTGTTACCGACAAAGTTCGGAGTATCTTTTGCCCAGACAATGCCTTTTCCAAGATTTTTTTCACCAAAGCCTGCAATAAAGTCGAGAACTTCAGAAAGCGTATCAGCCCCAGGGATCAGCTCAAGAAGATGCATGTACCTGACAGGGTTAAAAAAATGGGTTCCCATGAAATGTTTTCTGAAATCTTTAGAAAAACCTTCACACATATCTTTAAGCGGGATGCCGGAAGTGTTTGAGCTTACAATGGCATCTTTTTTT